>DATGCF010000070.1:0-4505 GCA_035312245.1 Desulfosalsimonadaceae bacterium | reverse complement strand
GGAGTGCATTACGGATATGGAGGTGCTGGAATATCCCGAACTCGGCATGGAGGCAGTATACCGGATTACGGTCAAGGATTTTCCCGCATTTATTATTGTGGATGACAAGGGGAATGATTTTTTTGATCAAATTTGATGGCTCCGTAAAAAATCCAATATCTGTGTTGCGCTGCATCCCTCGAAATTTCACGTACTCCTATGTCCGCTGCATTTCTCGGGATTTGCGCGCCTTGATCTTGAACTTTTTACTTTGCCATCGCAGAATCAACTTTTACGGGACTTTTAAATTTTTATAAATAAGTCAGTATCCTCAACCCGGTAGAAGAGGCCATTAGGAGCCATCAAATGAATTATCAGGGCATTCGGAACAAACTGGCAAGCCGCATGGGACAGGCTTACGGGTTTATCCGGTCGGAGGTCTGGCAGGATCCGGAAGATGCGGGCCGGCTGCAGACCTTTTTCTACCAGACCATACGGGTGTTTTTGTTAACCATAAACCGCCTGCGGGATCAGATGATTCTTCTCCGGGCCTCGGCGCTTTCCTACAGTACGCTGCTGGCCATCGTGCCCCTCTTGGCCATCGCATTTTCCATGATGAAGGGCCTGGGGGTTCACAGCCGGATTGAGCACCTGCTGGTCAACTATTTAACGGCTGAGCAGGAAGAGGTAACCGGCAAGATCATCGAATACATCTCCAAAACGGATTTCAAGGCGCTTGGCGCTTTTGGTACCGGGCTTTTGATCATTGCGGTCCTGATGATGCTCTCCAATGTGGAGCGGACCTTCAATGATTTGTGGGGGGTGACCCGGGACCGGCGGATTGCACGTAAAATTTCCGATTATCTCAGCGTATTGATCCTGGGGCCTTTGCTGATGGTCATCTCAACCGCCATGATGACATCCGTATCCTCGCATACCGTGGTTCAGGCGCTTTCGCGCTATGAAGTGTTCGAGCAGTTCTTTGTGCTGTTTAGCACGATTATCCCGCATGCGGCGCTTTGGATTGCATTTACCGCCATGTATATTCTGATGCCCAACACCCGGGTGCGACTGTTCCCGGCGCTCATTGCCGGCATCATCTGCGGCAGCATCTGGGAGTTTGCCTTCCGGTTTTATACGGATTTCAATATCGGCGTGGCCCGGTATAATACTATCTACGGGACCTTTGCCGCGCTGCCGATATTTATCATCTGGCTCTATATCAGCTGGGTTATTGTGCTGATCGGCGCCCAGATGTCGTATGCCATACAAAATGTGCGTTCCCATCAGCAGCAATTCAAGACCTATACCGTGGGCCAGGAGCAGCGCGAGGCGATGGCGGTAAACATCATGCTTAAAATTGTTGAGCAATTCCACCGCGGAAAGCCACCGCTCACCACGGATATCCTGTCCAACACCCTTTCGATCCCCGTGCGTCTGGTTCGGGAAATTATCGACCAGTTGGCGCAAAAAGGGCTTGTCCGGGAGGTCTACGCAGAGGACCCGCGGTTTCAGCCGGCCAAAAATCCCGGCCTGATCAGTGTGTTAGATGCCTGCAAGGCTATGCGAAACGGCGGCAGTGACTCCTGGCAAATTTCGGAAAAAGCGGAAAACCGGGCGCTTGAACAACTGATTCAGGAAAAGCAATCCGCCGAGGCAAAACAGCTGGGCGCCGTCTCCATGCTCGATCTAGTCAACGGGAGTAACGGAGTTGCCAAAGACTGATTCCGCGATCCGTTGGCTGGGGATGGCGTTCGCTCTGTTTTTTTTTATTTTAACAGCTCGGGATGCGGGGGCTGCGCCTCCGCGTTTTATCGTCAAAGATGTCGATTTTTCCGGTGTCTCCCGTGTTGATAAAAAAGCCCTGGCCGCCTCCCTTGCCGTAAAAACCCCGCCTGCCTGGCAGTTCTGGAAAGAGCATCCCGTGGTGTCCCGGCAGAGCTTGGCCGATGATGTGTTAAGAATTGAGCAGTTCTATCGGAATCAGGGGTATTATCAGGCATCTGCGGATTACGACGTTAAATGTTCGGATAAATGTAGAAACAAGGAAAATTCGGCGGCAAAAGTAGAAGATGCCGCTGAAAAAGGTGTTTCCCAGGAAATCCGGAAGTCCCTGTGCCGATGCGATGTCTTGTTCAAGGTAACCGAAGGTCGGCCGGTGCACATCCGAAAAATCGAACTGAATTGCGAAGAATCTATTCCCACCATTTCCCGCTCCCGGATCAAGGCGGCGCTGCCGTTTAAAACCGGGGATATATTCCAGGCTGATGAATATGAAACGGCCAAAAACATTATCCGCGAGCTGTTGGGCAACAAGGGATACCCCTTTGCCCAGGTGAAAGGGGATGCGGAGGTGAGGCTGGTCAGCCATTCAGCGGATGTCGCGTTTAGTGTGGCCCCCGGCCAAAAGTATTACTTCGGCGGCATCAACATTTCCGGCCATGACGGATATGTAGCGGAGACGGTCATTAAGCGTTCGCTTGCCTTTCAACCGGGCCGGCAATACGAAACCCGGGCGCTGGATGAAAGCCGGAGAAACCTGTTTGACCTGCGCGTGTTTCAGACCGCCATTGTCGAGCCGGGAAAGCCGAACCAGGCGGCCCACACGGTGCCTGTAAATATACGGGTCAAGCCCCGCAAACAGCACAATGTCCGGCTGGGCATCGGCTACGGCACAGAGGACGGCCTCCGGCTGCGGGGCGCCTGGGCCTATCGGAATCTGTCCGGCCATGCGGACCGGTTTTCGATCAGTGCCAAGCGATCGGACCTTAAGGAGACATTCCAGGGCGAGTATTTTTATCCCTATTTTTTAAGCGCCCGCAACAACCTTACCGTAAACAGCGGCTATGAGGAGGATAAAGCGGAATATTACACCCTTCGCAAGCTTTTTATCACAGCCGATCTCCTTCACCAATTGGGCAACCACTGGGCGGCCCGCCTGGGCCATGGTTTGACGAGCAACCGGCCTGAAAATATCGATGTAGGGGGGCCGGACGGCGATTATGACATTAACGAAGATTACCGGATTTCAAATATGCGGCTGGAGCTGGAGCGAAATACCGTGACCAATGCATTAAATCCTTCGGATGGGACGGTTTTTAGCATCGGCGTGGAAAAAGCATCCACATACCTGGGCTCTGAAATCGACTACACCCGGCCCGGCATTGAAACCCGGGCCTATTTTCCCCTGCCATGGCAGATGGTGCTGGCCGGCCGTCTGCGAATGAGCGCCATTGAGGCCGCTGAAGACACGGATGCAATTCCGATTTTTAAGCAGATGTTTCTGGGCGGCAGTAAAACCGTGCGGGGGTATGCCTATCAACAGCTCGGTGTGGTGGACAGCGATGATAATGTTATCGCCGCCGGCGGACTATCCTCGTTAAATGCCAATATTGAGTTCCGGTATCCCATATATAAAAAATTTTCAGGGGTCGCGTTTGTGGACATGGGTGTTCTGGATCAGGAATCATTCCGATATAATTTGAACCGGATGCGATACACCTGCGGACTGGGGCTGAGGTATGACACAGTAATCGGGCCGGTGCAGGTGGATTGGGGCTATAAGCTCAATCCGCCGGAGGAGGCAAAAAGCAGTGACCCGGAGATCCAAAGCCTGGCCAACCCGGACCGCTGGCGGCTGCACATCAATATCGGGCAGGCGTTTTAATAGGGTGTAGGGTGCAGGGTACAGGGTGCAGGGTAAAGGGTGTAGGGTGTAAGGTGTAGGGTTCTTGGCACGAGATTTTGAGTGAATCCGTCTTGCTCTTACTCTAACCTAAATTGAGCGATTTTCAAGTTTGCCGCAGATACAAGGAAGATGCAGACGAGCTATAGTGGACTATGCGAGGCTGCATCTGACGCAGTAGATGCGGTAAAATTGGAAATCCCGGAGGGTTTCAGATTTTTAAATATAAATGGGTATAATCCTTTACAAAATCATGTTTTTAAAAATCTGAAACGCTCAATTTAGGTCTAAAAAATACTTACGTGTAACGAGGCATATTTGGCTAAAGAACGGACAAAACGAAAACGCAAACCCTGGCTGGTGGTTACCGGAGGCCTGCTGGCCCTTATTGTCTGCTGCCTTTTGGTGCTCCAATCCCCGCTGGTTTTGAACCGGGTGGAGCAGGGCATAAAAAATGCGGTTGAGTCAAGGCTGAAGGTTCGGTTTCAACTCGGCAAATTAACTGGCAATCCATTAGCGGGCGTGACCCTCCATGACGTGCGGTTTGTGGACCCAATCTCTGACACCGCAGTCTTTGAAATTGACCGGATTGAGGCGGCCTACAGCCTGCCTATGCTGCTTGCCGGGGTCTTTCGGGTCAATCATCTGGCGGTTGACGGATTAACCGCAGATATCCGCCAGGTCAATGAGCAGCATTGGAATTTATGGGCGTTTACGCCCAGGGAAAATGATGCGGGCAGACCGGATGACGGCGGATCGAATGATTTATCCGTCACTATCCGGGATTTGATTCTAACCGAGGCGGAACTGACCATTACCCCCTTAAATGAGGCGGAAGGGC
>DATGCF010000069.1:0-7678 GCA_035312245.1 Desulfosalsimonadaceae bacterium | reverse complement strand
AAACGCCGCCTCTCCCTCGCCCCGTATGCCCATGTCCGCACCCAGATAATCTAGAGCCCCCTTCGGAAAGATGCTGTACCCGGCCCCGCCGAGAACAATCGGCACATGGTTTAACTGGCGGCAGGCCTGGATAATATGTTTGACCGGCGCCAAAAGAAAGCGGGGGCTTTCCATGTCCTGATCATCGATGTTTCGGAGTGAAATGCCGATCACATCCGGCGAAAATTCGGATATCGCGGCTTTAAGTGCAGGGCCGGGATCTTCCTGCCCCATGAGGTTTACCACCCGCGTTTCAAAGCCGGCATGCTCAGTTGCTGCTGCAATGTCGGCTAGCCCGACGGGCAGCACCGGCATGTTGATGCTTTCCGTATTAGCGGAAAGGAGTAAGGTTTTCATGTGACGGGGTCAGGAAACAAACGCGGGCCCGGCCATTTCCTGGGCCCGGTAGAGGTCATAGCGGGATTCATCATAGGGATAATCCCAGCACCCTTGCCGGTGAATCAGCTGGCCGCCGAATCCGGTTTTGAATCGGTACAGGCCGTACATGGGATGATACGGATCCGGATAGGGCGCTGTGCCGAACAAATCATAATCGTGGCAGCCCGCTGCCTTGGCCTTGCATATGGCGGTCCATTGAAGGGCATAAGCGGGCATGCAGTGGCTTTTTCTCAAAGAGGAGGCGCCGTAAAGGTAAGTCGCCCGGCTGCCCGCAATCGCCAAAAGAATGCCGGCCACGGGTTTTTCCGCCACTTCCGCCAAAAGCAGGTGGATGCTCGCCGGCGAGCCGGAATCTGATGCATTTACTTCGAGCGCGGCCTTGAAGTAATCCAGGCTGTTTAGCATCATGCCGTGCCGGTCCGCTGTCTGGCAGTAGATATCATACCAGGCGGACAGATCCTGAATACCGGCTTCGCGAACCCGCACCCCTTTTCGGCTGGAAAGCCGGATATTGTAGCGGGTCTTGGGCTTCATCTGTCTCAGCAGCCGATCCCGGTCAGTGGTTAAATCCAGAATCACCGTATCCGTAGGCAAAAGATCCGTGGGGGCTTTGCGGAGGTTCCAGCGTTTGGTGTCAAAATTCATGCGCATCTCGCGAATTCCCGTTCTGGGTTTGCCCATCCATATGTCATTTTCGGTGTATCGGCGCTTATCCGCCGCCCAAGGCGATTCCCAGGGCAGATCATACCGGATGAACACACAGTTCGCCGGCAGATGCGGCCGGATGCGTTCAGAGAGCTGTTCAAGCCAGCGGCCCCGGCGATCCGCATCAGGAAGCAGCTCCGGTCCGAAAGGGACATAGGCCATGCTGCCCTCCGCGCCAAGGGAACGGATCACCACCAGCATATCACGGCTGGCATGGGTGTTTTCCCAGTGCGCCGGGCCATGCAAAGTCTCCCCCACCGGCAAATTCTCGGTCGGTAAATCCTTTAGGGCAATGTCAAACGCCCGGGCCTGACGGCCCTGCTGTTTTTTGAGCCGCCCCCAGAAGGCGGTCTGCTGAAGATGGATGCCGGGTTCAACATATTTGGTCCGCTTGGGTTCAACGCTTATTTGCATAGACAGATGCTCATTCGATCAGGTCAAAAAATATAAAAACTTTCCATTATTAGAAAATTGACCAAATGTCAAATTGGGTTTTAATTTGTATGGGTTACCCGGTCTGGGCCTCATCGCGCAGCATCCGGCGCAGAATTTTGCCCACCGCGCTTTTGGGGAGGCTGTCCCGGAATTCAATGATTCGGGGTACCTTGAACGTGGCCAGGTGCGACTTGCAAAAGCCGATGATTTCCTGTTCGCTGATTTTCTCCTTATATTCGGGCTTCGGCGCAATTACCGCCCTCACCGTTTCCCCGCGGTATGGATCCGGCTGGCCCACTACCGCCACCTCAGCCACGGCCGGGTGCTTATAGATCACATCTTCCACCTCCACCGGCGCCAGGTTATACCCAGAGGCCACAATCAGGTCCTTGATCCGGTCCACAAAATGGACGAAGTCTTCTTCATCCACATAGCCCCGGTCGCCGGTGCGGAACCAGCCGCCCGGCAGGAAGGTGGCCGCGGTTTCCTCGGGTTTGTTCAAATAACCTTTGGCCAGCTGCAGCCCGCGGTAGCAGATTTCCCCCTCGGTGTTTCGCGGGAGCACCCGGAGGTTCTCATCGGTTATTTTAACTTCCGAGAAGACGGGAATGCCAATGGCATCCGGGGACTCCTTGATGCCTGGAATGGAGATGATCCCGCCGCTGTTGGTCTCGGTCATGCCCCAGCCGTTCACCAGCTGAATGCCGGTTTCCGCCTTCCAGTTGTCCTGGACCGCCTTGGGCACCGGCGCACCGCAGCCGATGGTCACCGCCAGGCTGCTTAAATCATGGGCCTTGATCAGTTCATTTTCGGCCATCATGGCGATAAAGAAGGTGGGCGGGGCAAAAATCACATTGACTTTGCAGGTTTCGATTACCCGGAAAGCGTCTTTGAGATCAAACATGGGAATAGGAATCACGGTGCCGCCCTGGTAAAACGTCGGCAGCAGATGGAGAAAGTAGCCGGCGGTATGAAACATGGGCATAATCGAAAAATTGATTTCCCGGGCGCCCCAGGCTCTGAAGGCGTGAGTGTGGGTGAGAGAGTTGAAAACGAGGTTGAAATGGGTTTCAATTACCCCTTTGGATTTACCCGTGGTGCCGGCCGTATAAAGGAGAAGCGCGGTATCGGTTTTGGGGGCTACCTCCGCTGGGGTATCGAGCGGTTCGTAGGATTTCAGCGCCTCAAAAAGATCAAGGGTGCCCGGCACCGGATTTTTGGGAATATCCCAGAACATTTTCAGGGTATTGGAAACCACTGCATCTGCTGCCGCCCAGTCCTTGATGTTAGTGACAATTACCTTTTCAATGCCGCCGCTCTCAACCAGGGGCTGCACTTTATCATAGAGCAGGTCAAGTATCAGGATCGCCCGGGCGCCGGAATCGTTTACCTGGTAGGCGACTTCTTCAGCCTGGTACATGACATTGATGGGCGTGTGCGCGGCCCCGACCATGGCGGCCCCGTAAAAGGCCACGATATGCTGAAGGGAGTTGGGGAGCATAGCAGCCACCACATCACCTTTTTTTATACCGATATCTTTTAAAAGCGCGGCGTACCTCTTGATAAGATCATTTAGTTCCCGGTAGGTGACGGCTTTGTCCAGAAAAATCACAGCCGTGTCCTCGGGATACTGCCGGGTGGTTTCATCGAAAAGCTGGTAGATGGAAACCTCGGGTACCGGGGGCATGGCTTCGAAAAACCAGGTGGGGTGGCTGATCACATAGGCATCCGAAGACGCGTAGGTGCGGCCCTCTTCAAGCCAGGCTTCAGGATAGCCGATTTTTCGGTAGCATGCATAGAGCGCGTCATCAAAAAATGATTCCCCGGCCTGGGAACGGGAGGGCATTTGATGGGTCATGGCGACACCTCCTTTAAGGTGATTAATCGGGAAGGGGGTTATTTCAGGGTTCGGTTTTTGATAGAACGGATTTCGCCGGTTTCCGCCAGAATTTTAAAAACCTTGTAGCTTCGGTCTCCGACGAATACGGACTGGCCGACGCCACCGGCTGCCACCGGGCTTTTATAGCTGATTGTTATCATCCAGAATTCGTCATCATCGCTTAATTCGGCTTCTTCAAAAAGGATTTTTCCCAGGTCGTCATCCGGGTAGAGTTTGCTCAGGTGGTCAATGGCTTTTTGGGATGCTTCGTTGACGTCAATCATATGCATGCTTTCTTTATCGCAAATGTGGCGCTTATTTTTGCCACCATCCGGCCATCGGTCGTGATATCACATTCCGTGTGCATCAGCGTTTTTCCCGGATGCACGACGCGGGCGGCGGCCAGCAGGTCACCGGAGGTGGCCGGTTGGTAGAACATGGCGTTTAAGTTGGTGGTGGTAAATCGATCCCCTTTCTCAATCTTTGTGATAACCGCGGTGCCCATGGCGACATCAGCGAGCGTGCAAAGGATACCGCCCTGAACGGTTCCGGATGAATTCAGATGCGGCTCTGACAGGGAAAGGATGACGTTAGCCGAACCGTTCTCAAAGTTTAGAATCTTCGTGCCGATCAAAGCCGCCGACGGGGACGGGGAAATCTCACCGCTTCGCCAGGCGTTTAAAAACTTTTCAATCTCCGTATCCACAGCGCTTGAATTCCTTAAGTATTTTATGAATTTGGGTTGAGAAGAAAAAGCCTCCCGGGCCGAACAATCAAGCTCCTAAACTTACCCCGGACATCCCGATGCGGGGGATGGAGGGGCAAGCCTCGTTTTCCGAGATGGTATTTAAATCAAATCTATCGCATGTCAGGCTGGTTTTTAAAGAGAAGTTTATGATGGTAAGGCATTTGAATGGGTTCTTTTATATTTTTAATGGTTGATGTAATGGGAAATGGCTATCTCGGCCATACATATCTCGACATTTTAAGGAAATAACGTATTCGCCGCAAAAAATTTTATGGCGACCACCAGTCGACAATAGACTCGTCAAACTTAACGCCGATGCCCTTGTCATCGATTCGGGCGATTTCGCCGGTAATTTTCAGATTATCTTTGGTTTCCGGATGCGAAAAGGTCAGGATTAATTGATTGCCCCGATGAAATTTGGGTAACTGGCTTTTAGCGGTTTCAATAAACATCCCGCTGGCGCTGAAGTTAATGGCCAGGCCGTTATAGACCCTGTCGCCGACCGCGTAATCCACATTTATCAGATAGTCTTTTCGGGGATACTTTCGCCGGATGCCGCTTTTTCCCCCCTTTTCATGCCGCTCCAGCTCTGTTAAGAGGCTTTGCCGCTCTTCAAGCGTCATTTTATCAATGATTCCGTAAATTTTTGAAGTGACCAGGGTCAGGTCACTGTCAATTTTTTGGCTCATCAGCGGGGCCCCCCAGTAAGTTTTGGGCGGTTAACAGATTGTTAAGTATAGATGTTAATATAATAAAATAAATTAGGGAATTGTCAATTTTTTTTACGTTCGCCCCTATTTTTGGAAGCATTTCGGAAGTTGAGGGGTATCAACAGAACGGGTTTCATTTAAGTTTTCCGGAAACGAGCTTATTCTAAGCTATATAATCATATACTCTATCCCGCCTTTTCCGGATAGGCGATTTTAACCTCATTTCTGCCGCTAAAATTCCTTGATGCTTTTTGCCAACAGCGCTTCTAACGATACTCTTTAAACTTTTACAATTCAACGATCCGTCATGTTTTTGGTTCCGTGTTCGCCGAAATTTTGATAAAAATAAATTTTAACGGTTTATAGGCAAACGTGATCGTTTGGATCCAAGGCGTTGGGCACCTACATTTACTTTTTAAAAACTTGAAACGCGCAATTTAGGTGGCAGGGGCGTATCATGGCTGACATGTTAAAAACCTCTGACAACGGCTATTTGGGCCGGCGCGCGGCATTCGGCCTGCGGGATGCAGCCAAGATTTCTCCGGAAGCCGAGCAATGACATGGTTTATTTTCGCCCTCTTGACGGCGTTGGCGGTGGCGTCCCAGGACGCCTGGGTGAAGAAGTGGTTCTCTCATCTCACCGCCTATGAAATGTTTGTTTATCCGCTGGCCTATGCGCTGCCGCTAACAGCCATAACGCTGGTGTTCGTGCCGATCCCGGATCTGGATAAGGTTTTCTGGGCCAGTTTTCTGGCCAGCATCCCGTTAAATGCCGTCCCGTTTGTGCTTTACATGAAAGCCATCAAGGCGTCTCCTTTGTCCTTGACGCTGCCATACCTCGCCTTTACGCCGGTTTTCATGATCGCCACCGGCTATGTGTTTCTGGGCGAGATGCCGGATCATTGGGGAATTTTGGGGATTGCCGCGGTGTGTATCGGCAGCTACGTGTTGAATATCCAGAGCGGGCAGCGCTCCGTATGGGATCCCTTCCGCGCCATGGGCCGGGAAACCGGCTCGCGGATCATGCTGCTGGTCGCCTTTATCTTCAGTTTTTCAGCCGTCATCGGAAAACTGGCGATTCTTCATTCATCGGTGATGTTTTTTCAAATGGCCTTTTTTACGGTTCTCAGCCTGATCCTGCTATTAATGGGGATGCGCACGATCTCTGTTAAAAAAATTTGCCGGATGCCGGTCAAAGGCGCGATTGCCGGCATATTGCTTTACTGCCATATACTGTTTCACGGATATGCCATCTCGCTTGCCAAAGCGGCGTATATGATCTCCGTAAAGCGCTTAAGCATCCTGTTCGGCGTCATTTACGGGGGTATGGTTTTTGGCGAGGATAATATCTTTATTCGATTTGCGGGGGCTTTTTTGATGTTTCTGGGCACCGCGCTGATCCTTTTAAAGGCCGGCTAGGCAGGGACCGCTTATGCATCCATCCAGCCAGCACGGGCATTACGCCGCGGGCGCATTTAATGAGGGGCTGCCGGGCGGCAGGGCGTCGGGTACGCTAAGCGCGGCCAGCGGCGATCTGCTGTTTGAAAGCCAGGCCGCCTCGATTCGACTGCCGCTTTCCGGTATTTCAGTCAAGCCGGGCGGGGCGGGCAAGCGCTTGATTTTTTTCAGCCATCCGGAGGTTCCCGGATGGACGGTGTATACGCCGGATCGGTCTATTTTAACGGATTTTCAACTGACCCATCTGCCGGGGATTCAGCAGATTCGCCGGGAGCGGCGCCGTTTTAGGCTTTGGTCCGCCGCCGCCGTTATGATGATTTTTATCTCCGTTTTGGCTTCCGCTTATGGGCTTTTCAAACTCAAAGCCCCGCTCACCCGTGCGGTAGCCGCCCGTGTACCCACCGAATGGGAAGAGAAGCTGGGCGATATGATGATTGCCCAGTTTAAAAAGCAGCAGCCGTTTATCGAAGATGAAAAGCCCCTGGACCTGCTTGCATCGATTTTTGCCCCGCTTTCCCAAAATATCCCGAATGCCGGCTATGCATTTGAGCTCCATGTGGTAAAAAACCCCGCCGTAAACGCCTTTGCCCTGCCGGGCGGGGATATCGTGCTCTACACCGGTTTAATTCGCTCAGCGGATTCAATAGAGGAACTTCTGGGCGTGCTTGCCCATGAGGCCGCCCATGTGACCAAGCAGCACAGCATGCGCCAGTTAATCGGATCCGCCGGCGTATTTATTCTGGTTCAGGCATTTTTCGGTGATGTATCCGGGCTCTTTGCGGTGATTGTGGAAAACAGCGAATGGCTGATAAACCTCAAATACTCCCGGGACTACGAGCGGGAGGCGGATGATACCGGCTGGCAGTATCTGGTATCAGCCAATATCGATCCCCGCGGCATGATCACGTTTTTTGAAAAATTAAACGCCCGGCAGACCGGCCGGCATCTGCCGGACGGGCTAAAGAAGCGCCTTGAATTTTTAAGCACCCATCCGACAACGGATGAGCGGATCGCCCGCCTGAAGCAAAAAGCGGCCGAATTTTCAGAAAAAAGAAATTTCAGGCGGTTTGAGATAGATATGGACCAGCTCAAGCAGTGCCTGCCGGATAACGGCGGCTCAGCAGCAGAGCTTTTACCTTAACCAAACAGTGCTGAAAGAAAGGAAAGAACGCTTATGAATGTGACTCTAAATGGTGCGCCGTCATTTGCCTACCTTCATGTGGATTTGGACCCGGGGAAATCCATCCTGGCCGAATCCGACGCCATGAGCAGCATGGCTGCGGATATGGACATGAAGCCCCGAAT
>DATGCF010000068.1:0-15900 GCA_035312245.1 Desulfosalsimonadaceae bacterium | reverse complement strand
GTGATGGTGGACCGATAAGGAAACGGATGTCATACGGCCCGGTCTTTAAGTGGACCGGGCTTGCCTTTTTCCAATGTGTTAATCTTATCCCCCGTCTTACTCTTACTCTTACTCTTAATCTTACTCCCAATCCTAAACTTTTCCCCAATTTTAATAAAAGAAAGCAACAAATAAATCCACCCCGCATTTTTCTTACTTGCACGTTTGATCAAAGTTCAATAAAATGATCAATACTCATAGTGATTATTCAACAGTCCCGGAAATCGCTCACCCGCTTACATCTCGCAGAGCGCGCCGAGAACGCAAAGGTTTCTATATAACAGCTCTTTGCGGTCTTTGCGGCTTTGCGAGGGGCTTTATTAGAGCAAGAGTAAGATTAAGAGTAAGAGTAAGATTAAGACGATTTGGTGTAAGAGTAAGACGATTTGGAAAAATGCCGGCGCGCAAACATCGTTCGATTTTTGCGAAAGCATTTTATTAACCATTCAAGCAATCGGAGGCCCCTATGTATGATTTCATGTTAACGCCTGAGCAGCAGGCGATCAAAAAAGAAACCCGGGAGTTCGTCCGGGAGGAAATTACCAGCGATTTCCTCCGGAAAATGGATAATGATGAAATCACCTATCCCCGCGAATTCGTCGAAAAGCTGGCGGCCCGAAAGCTTTTCGGCATTCGGTTTCCGGAAAAATACGGCGGCCGGGGGATGAACTGGGTGGCTGAAATGGCAGCCGCGGAAGAAATCGGCTGCCTGGGCATGGCTCTGGGCTGTGCTTTTGTCATGCCTTCCATTGTGGGCGAAGCGTTGAACATGTTCGGCACTGAGGAGCAAAAGGAAAAATTCTTAAAACCCTACCTTGAAGGAAAACTCGTGTCCGCCGAAGCCCTGACCGAGCCCCGCGGCGGATCGGACTTTTTCGGCGCCATGACCAAGGCGGAGCTGAAAGGCGACCACTTTATCTTAAACGGCATGAAACGTTTTGTGGTTGGCGCCGAGGGGGCGGACTTCTTCCTGGTATACTGCCGCACCAATTTTGACCCGAATGCCCATAAGTATCACCGCTTAAGCCTGCTTTTGGTTGAACGGGGCCCTGGCGTTGAAACCGAATACATGTACGGTCTGCTCGGCTGCCGGGGCGGCGGCACCGGCCGGCTGGTTTTCCGGGACGTCAAGGTGCCCAAAGAAAATCTGGTAGGCGAGCTCCACGGCGGCGCCCTGTGCTTTAATCAAATGATGATTCCGGAGCGCCTGACCTCGGCTGGCGCTTCCTTAGGCGCCTGGGGGGCGCTTGATCTGGCGGTCCGGTATTCCAACAAGCGCCGGGCGTTTGGCAAAGAGATCCGAAAATACCAGGGGGTTAGCTTCAAAGTGGCGGATTCCGTCACCCAGCTTGATGCGGCCCGGGCCCTGACCTATATGGCCGCGCGGGCGGTGGATGAAAACGCACCCAACGCCCGCCGGCTTGTAAGCGAGGCCAAACGGTGCGCCACGGAAAACGCCTGGGATATTGTAAACGCCGCCATGCAGATTATGGGCGGCATCGGTTATACGGATGTCTATCCCATTGAACGGGCCTTGAGAGATATCCGGCTGGCCATGATCTGGACCGGAACGACCGAGATCATGAACCTGTTGATCCAGCATGAATACTATAAAGAAATATTGGATGAGGCCTATGACCGCCGGCTAATGGAGCAGGATGCGGGCAAACCGGACGAATCCGAACGCTGCTACACGGATGAGGACATGCAGGCGGTATTTGACGGACAGGGCTCATCTTGAAAGAGATCTGAAAGGACCTGTTATTGACGGAAAACAAGCTTGCCGCATTAAAACAGCAGGAACGGGATGCCAGACGGCGCCTGATTCTGGATGCGGCCCGGGATCTTTTTGCCGAAAAAGACTTCCGCAGCGTCACAGTGCGCGAAATTGCCCGGACCGCCGGAATCAGCATCGGTACGATCTATAATTACTATGAAAATTTGACCGAACTATTTCTGGATGTATTTTTGAAAAGCGCAGACGACCTCCTGGCCCGGATTGATGAAATGCCCGGCGGCGGCAGACAGCCGCTTATCGAACTTTGCCGCCTGTATATTAATTTTTTGCAGGAGAATATGGCCTTCTACCAGATGATGGGGCACTTCATGATAGGGGGGGATCTGTCCGAAACGGGCGCTAAAAAATTAAACCAAAAGATGCGGGCCCTGATGGACCGCATTGAAACCGCTGTTCAGGCCACCGGGCATCAGCCTGAATCCCGGCTGATCGCCCACGGCCTTTTTTCCGCCCTAAACGGCATCATGATCACCTATGCCCGCTATCCCGGCCGAAGCGCCGATGACATCACCCGGCATACCCGGCGGCTGGCCGAGGTTATTGGGGATGTGTTTAAATCATATGCCCCGGCTTAACCCCCCTTCTTTTATTTTGCAAATCCCATCTCTACTGTGATAATTTTTAATATAGTAAAAGTTCACCTCAAATTTATACACAGGAGACATGCCTGATGAAACGCTTCCTGCCTTTTCTGCCCGTCCTTTTGGCTGCCTTGTGCCTGACCGCCGCTTGCACGCACGTCCCGGATAACGCCCTGCCGCTTGACCAGCGCTCCATGGTGATTGACTCGCCGGCGGATGCCGAGCGGATTCTTTCCAAGGCCCGGATGACAGAAACCGATGATCCCTCGGTTAATCACATCAAAGTGCTCTATCTATCCGGCACCCCCTATGAAATGGGATTTCAGCATGGCCGTTTAAACTATGCGGACGTGCGCGCCAATGTCAAACATATCGTCGGCCTGGCAAAGCACTACGCGCATGAAGATATCATGGATGAAGTTTATGATTTGATGGCCCCCCATATCCCCATTGAAGAAAAAGAAGAAATGCGGGGCCTGGCCCATGGCGCAAACCTGCCCCTGCGTGTGATTCACTGGCTGCACTGCATCCCGGAAGTCTCTGAATTCGGCCCCAAGGAACGACTTTCCAAAAAATTTAAATCCACATTCTGCAGCAATATGGTTGCATTCGGCAAGGCCACCGCAGACGGCAGCCTTTACCAGATGCGCGTGCTGGACTGGATCCGGCAGCTCGGCGCCCACAAATATCCGGTTATTCTTGTGCATCAGCCCGATCAGGGCAACACCTCGGCCACATTTTCATTTGCCGGATTTATCGGCTGTGTCTCCGGAATAAATGAAAAGCATATGGCGTTTGGGGAAATGGGCTACGGCGATCCGGAGGGCGAGCGGCTGGACGGCATCCCGTTTGTATTTCTTTTCCGAAAACTGATGCGCGAGGCAAACACCCTGGCCGAAGCCACCGACATGATCCAAACCGCCCGGCGCACCTGCTCCTATGTGTATATGATAAGCGATGCCAAGGCAGCAACCGATGCGGACAAAGCGAACCTTTTTGTCACCGACCCTTCAAGAGTTTTATTATTCAAGGAAAATATGCGCCTGGTGGACGAACGAAACCCCGAGGATGTCTATCCGGCCATTGATGATGTGGTCTATGGCGGCGCCAGACCCGAAGCCCTATATGACAAACTGACAGAGCATTACGGCCGCATTAATATGGAGCGGCTGACGGATACGGCCAAAGCCGTTTCTCTTAAAGGCAACATGCAGAATGTGATCTTTAAACCCAAAACCCTTGAGACCTGGGTTTCCCATGCGGCCACCAGCAAAAAGGATAAGGAGGGCCGCGCCTGCAATCAGGAATGGTTTTATTTTAATTTTGGCAGCGCCCTTGATTGACCCCGCCAAACCGCTGTTCGTAAAACGCGGTCGCCATCTCCTTGATATAGGGGATCATGGGGTAGGCGGTGATATGGCCGGACAGGATGGTGATCAGTTCCGGTTGACCGACCTTTTGCCACAATTGACGCCCCTTCTGGTAGGACATCACCGTATCAAACCGGCCGAGGATCATCATAATGTTTGCCGCATCCATGAACTCCGCGTAATTCATGGGGTCGCATGCCACCCGGGCCTTTAACTCCTGGTAGAGTTCCTCCCGGGTGATCTGGTGTTCTTCCATATAGGCATTTCGTTTTTTCTTAATGCCCGGCTCGCTGGAATAGGTCAGAATGTGGGGGATATCTCCGGCGACCAGGCCAAGCACAGCCGCCGCCACCCGATCATCTAAGGCGGTCAGAAGCGACGCCTTGATCGAGCCCATGCTGACCCCAAAAAGCCCGATGCGCTCCGCATCCAGCTCCGGTTGTTTCTCCACCCAATCAAGCACCAGCTTATGATCAATCACGATCTGCTTTAGCGTCTGGTCCACATTTTTAATGCCCAGATTCTTTTTATACGATTTCTGCCGGTGCACCAGCAGGGCGGCACAGCCTGCTTCCGCAAAATGGACGGCAAACGTCCGGGTAATGCTGTATCTTCCCCCCAAAATGGGAAGCACCACAATCACCGGGGCTTTTCCTGCCGGATCTTGCTTATAGTATTCCATTGTGATCCGGTGGGGTTGATTGAGCGGGCCCTGGGCGGTTTCAAATGAAATTTTTTGGACTTCATAGCGGGAATTGGTTTCAATGGGTTGCGTCTCATAGGGCCCGGCGTATGGGGTATACGCATAGGTTTTCTGAATCGAGGCGGGAAGCGGCGAAGGCCCGGCATAATCGGCACTAAAGTCGCGGTGATAGGCACACCCGCCAATGATTGTCAGGACAATCACCACCGCGGCCGCCGGAATAAGCAGCTTACGAAGCAATGAATAAGGGTATGCATGGGAGTTCATGGAAAAAGCCTTGTCACTGGTATGAGCCATTTAAGCCTGAGGTCTTTGTTAGATAGTATAGTGAATGGAAAGGAAAAGTCAAACAGGCGCCAAACCGCATCCCCACCTTTAGGCGGTATAAGGCCTGCGTATGGCTAACCGCAGGTGCGCCTGGCTTGCTCTGGCCCCCGAAAATTTGACAGATCCGGGCAACCCGGCTATTTTTAATTTAAAGAAGAGGACACAACCCAAAATCGAAAATCGCTCTATCCTATTGGTGAGGAGGCGGTCATGAACCAGCAGGCAAAACATAGAGCACGAAAAGTCGTTATCGTCGGCGCCGGGGCCGTGGGGGCGACATTCGCCTATGCGCTGGCCTTAAACGGCATTGCCGGCGAAATTGTGCTGGTCGATCGGAATCAGGATCTGGCGGATGGTCAGGCGCTGGATCTGGCCCATGGGCAGCCATATTTTCAGATCGTCAATATCCGCAGAGGTACGGAAGAGGACTATGCAGATGCCCAGGTGATTGTCATCACCGCCGGCGCCAAGCAGGAGCCCGGCGAAAACCGGCTGAGCCTGATCCAGAAAAACGCGGGGATCATTGAATCCATTGTTGACGAAATTACCAGCCGCCGTTCAAATGCCGTTCTGGTGATGGTCAGCAACCCCGTGGATGTGCTGACCCAGATCGCCTTAAAACGCTCCGGTCTGCCCCGCGGGCGGGTTATCGGGTCCGGCACGGTGCTTGACAGCTCCCGGTTCCGGTATCTACTGAGCCAGCATTGCGACATCAACACCCATAACGTCCATGCCTATATGCTGGGCGAACACGGGGACAGTGAGTTTGCCGCATGGTCCATGACCCATATCGGCGGCATCCAGATAGACCATTACTGCCCGGTCTGCCGGAAATGCCAGGACTGGATGGGGGAACGCGCCAAGATCGAACAGACCGTCCGCGATTCCGCCTATCACATTATCGACTATAAAGGCGCCACCTATTTTGCCGTGGGGCTGGCATTGGTCAGAATTGTAGAGTCTATCATGCGGAACCAGAAAAGCGTGTTAACCGTCTCCACCTATCTGGACGGCGAATATGGGTTAAATGACGTCTGCCTGAGCGTACCCTCGATCGTCGCCCAAAATGGGGTGGACCGCATCATTGAGAGCGAACTGCCGGATGGTGAAAAAGAGGCGCTCAATGCGTCTGCCGACGTCCTTAAACAATCCATGACGGATCTGGAAAAAAGCCGGCAGTGATGAAAAACTAAATGGTATGGCCAAAATCCTTCGGCTGATCCTGGGCGATCAGCTAAATTCCCAGCACTCCTGGTTCCAGCATCCCGATCCCGCTATTACCTTCTGCATGATGGAGGTTCGCGAAGAAGCCACCTATGTCACCCATCACGTACAGAAAATCCTTGCCTTTTTCAGCGCCATGCGGGCCTTCCGGGAGGAATTGGTAAACCGGGGGCATCAGGTGATCTATTACCCCCTTGATGCCGCGGAGAATCTGCAGGATATATGCCAAAATATCGAGCACCTCATCGCTGCCCAACAATTCGAGCGATTCGAATATATGCAGCCGGATGAATACCGGCTGGACGCATCCCTGCGCGCGCTTTGCCAAAAACTGTCCGTGCCCGCGGCAATGGCTGACACTGAACACTTCCTCACCCCCCGCCTGTTTGTGGGGAATTTTTTCGCCGGCAAAAAAACCTATCGCATGGAATCACTTTACCGGGAGATGCGAAAAAAGCTGGGCATCCTCATGGAGACCGATAAAAAGCCGGTGGGTGGCCGCTGGAACTTTGATGTGGAAAACCGGAAGAAATATGACGGAAAAACGCCGGTTCCTGCCGCCAAAACCTTTGACCGCGATGTGAGCGGCCTTTATCAGCTTTTAACCTCCCAAACCATCCCCAGCATCGGAACGGTTGATTGCGAGCATTTCCCCTGGCCGGCCACCCGGGGCGAGAGCCTTGAGATGCTGGAGGATTTTATTGTAAATGGCCTTCCTTTCTTCGGCACCTTTCAGGACGCCATGGATACCCGCCATCCCTATCTGTTCCATTCTCGGCTGTCCTTTGCGTTAAACACCAAAATGCTCTCCCCTTTAGAGGTGGTCAATCAAAGCCTCGCCTACTGGGAGCACCACCCGGCGGCGATCACCCTGCCCCAGATCGAGGGGTTTGTCCGCCAGATTATCGGCTGGCGCGAATACATGCGCGGCACATACTGGGCCCAAATGCCGGCGTATAAAACCCTGAACTATTTCGGCCACGACCGGTCGCTGCCGGGTTTTTACTGGACCGGCGAGACCCGCATGGCCTGCATGCGGGATGCGATCACCAATTCCTTAAAAAACGCCTATGCCCATCATATTCAGCGGCTCATGGTCACCGGCGGTTTCGCCCTTTTGGCCGGCGTTCACCCGGATGCGGTCGATGATTGGTATCTGGGCATTTATATCGATGCCGTCGAATGGGTGGAAATTACCAATACAAGGGGCATGAGCCAGTTTGCCGACGGCGGCATCATCGGGACCAAGCCCTACGTGGGATCCGCCAACTATATCAATAAAATGAGTAACTACTGCAAAAACTGCGATTATGCGGCCAAGCAAAAAACCGGGGACCGTGCCTGCCCGTTTAATTCGCTGTATTGGCATTTTTACGAACACCACCGGGACAAACTCGCTCCAAACCCCAGAATCGGTATGGCCTACCGGCTGCTTGACAAAATGACCAAAACCGAAAAAAATCAAATTCTCCGTCAGGCGGAGCATTATCTCACGCACCTGAACGAGCTGTAAGCCCGCATTCAGCAGGTATTTCCCGGAAAAACCGTTTATTCTTTATCCATTTTTTGTTATCCCTCTAATCATTTAGGTAACCCGCAATCAAAAAAGGAAAACGCGATGGCATACAAGGAATACAAGGTGATTATGGTGCTGGAAAGCGGGCTGGGGACCATATTTCTGGGTGCGGCGGGGATTCCGATCAAAAAGATGGAAACCGCCCTCAACAAAGAGGCCGCCGAGGGTTGGCAGGTGGTGTTCCAGATCGTTGAGCAAAAACGCTTTCTCCTGTTCTGGAAGCGGGAGGCGATTATTATCACTCTCGGGCGATGATCATAGACGCATCTGAAAATCGGACCTCAAGGCTTATGAGGCCTTTTTAGATTAAGAGTAAGATAAGAGTAAGATTAAGATTAAGAGTAAGACGATAAATATGTTAAATAAAGACGCTGTCGACCGGGAGGAGGAAGAACTTCGGGAAGCGGTCAACCGGCTTCCGGATAATCAGCGCAAATGGGTATACATGGAGGCTGAAAAAGCCATCAAGGACCCGGATACCTATGCCGTGCTGAATTACCTCTTTCTGGCGGGCCTCCACCATTTTTACCTCGGCCGATGGGGGCGGGGCCTTGTGAACCTTACCGTCTTTCTGGCCGGGCTGCTATGCCTGATCTTGGGCGGGGTGTTGATCGGCATTTTACTGATCGTCGGCATCACCGTTGTTGAGCTGTATGCCCTGTTTCGGTCCCAGACCATCGTGCAGCAGTTCAATAACGATATCATGCGTGAACTGCTGCAGACGGTTTCCGCAAAATCGCCGGACGGCCCTCCGGTCAGTGGATCGAATGCTGACGGGCGAGAGACCAGAGGATGACTAAAGCCCCACGGGCGGCTGATCCTTGGGGTAGGCCACAGTAAAACCGATATCAATTGATTCGGATGCCTGGGAATTTACCTCCATCTGCCACATCATCACGCCGGATTGATCCTGATAATCCTTTTCGTCGGGTTCCGGATCAAAGGCCATATCTTCCACTTCAATTTTATCTGTCTTGGCCACCGGCACCTGATCCAGCAGACGGATTTGGACGGATTCTTCCTTTCGGTTTTCAATGCTGATCCGGTAACCCAATTCACGTACCACCATACTTCGCTCAAATTTACCGAACAAAGTCTCGTCCACCTGATCGGCCACCTTTTTGCGGCGTACCTGAACGGCGCGATCCGCCCCCAGGGCGAGCAGGAACCGATTGTCCCGGGACTCTGGATTAAATTGGGTCTTTCCCATATAATGGCCGGCAAAATAAACATGCATGGGCCCGGCCAGCATTTCCTTATCCGGCTTGACCTCGCTGACCAAATAGGCCCGGGTGTTGATGCGGGGCACGCAGTAGTAAAAGAACTTTCCGGAAAGCGCCTTGGTATAAAGCGGCAGCAGGGTCTCTTTTTGACGGGACGCGACAGAAACTGGCCGGGTGAGCTCATATTCAAAGGCAGTGCCGGCGTCTTTTTTTCGGGCGGCCGCATATTCGGCGGCATCCGCGATAGCGGTCTCCTTTTTGGCCATTTCCGCCTCCGGCTGCGCCCTCATGAGTTTTCCGAACGTCTGCCGGCCGGCCGACTGCGGGGCCTCCGCCTGAACCCGGGGCCGGGGCAGATCAAGCCACCAGGTAGACAGCGATGGGAGGCTCACCCCTCTTAACGGGACGGCATTGGATATGGACAGGGTCACATCCGACCAGTCCTCACCGGTCTTTTGAACAATCCGCGCATTCATGGTTAAATCGACCGCTTCTTTCTCCTGCGGCACCGCGACCCGGTAAACCGGTGCCCAATGGGCATTATAGGCCACATAATCGGCCAGAATCCGGATTTGCTGTTTTTCAGCCGAATCAAAAACAACTTCAATCACCTGCTGCCGATCATCGCCCGGGTTACGCAACTCACTTAATTGGCGACGGGCCACGCGGATATCCGCCTCAATTTTGGCAATCTCCCGATCAAATTCGGTCATTCGGCGATACACCTCGTGAAACCGGTCCCCCAGCAGCTCAAAAGTGGCGGTCAGCGCCTCCGGATCAAGCATACGGGTTTCAAGGTCCTTTGGCACCTGGGTTTGGGAAAATTCAGAAACGGCATCAAGAAAGGCTTCCTGCCGGGAAGCGGCTTTTTTGCGGTCCAAAACCGCCTGTTTCTCCTGATTGAGCTTTTCAATTCGATCCTCAAGTTCGCGGATTTTTTGCTGGGGCGGCGCGGGCAGCGGAACGGTTTTAACCTGGACGGAGATAATTCTGCCTTTGCCGAACACTTTGGCCGTGGCAGATGGGGCATCAATGGAGAATGCATTGATGGGCAGCTCAAGCGTATTCACGCCGGATTCAGCTTCGATTGTGGCCTCGCGCTGAACCAGCGCCTGACCCGAGTAAAGCGTGACAGCGGCAATCCGCGAGTGAACTAAAGTGTTTGCCTGGACCGGAATGGATGATAAGAAAAGCATTAGCACAAGAAGCTCAGGTATTCGTTTCATGGGTCACCTCCG
This sequence comes from Desulfosalsimonadaceae bacterium, assembly GCA_035312245.1. GTDB lineage: Bacteria > Desulfobacterota > Desulfobacteria > Desulfobacterales > Desulfosalsimonadaceae > M55B175. Next base: position 5,821 of record DATGCF010000068.1, on the reverse strand, counting down.
ACAGATAATTTTATTGAACATACATTGAATATCCAGTGACATCCAGATCTCATCCGCCAAAAACAGAGGCCGGCCGCGCATGGCAGATCATCGGCTGTCTGTGTGTCTTCGCCTCCGCGTTTTTTTTCTACATGGCCACGGCCGTGATCCGCTGGGCCCAGCATACAGTGGTGATCGATCCGTCGTTTTTTGCCTTTGCCCGGTTTTTGCTGGGGTTTTTCATCATCTGCGCCCTGCTTCTTCTCCGGCGGCAGAAGCTCAAACCCAGGCGATACGACCTTTTAATCGGCCGAACGCTCTTTAACTGCCTGGCCGTTTTCTGCTTCTATCAGGCGGTGGCCCTAACCTCACTGGCTGAAGGCAATATTCTGAACATGACCTATCCGATATTTCTGGCGGTGCTGTCCTGGCTGTTTTTAAAGTCCCAGCGCAATGTAACGGAATTATTCATGGTGGTGTTCGCGTTTGCGGGCATCTGGCTGATACTCTCCCCTGCGCGGCTGAATCCGGATATCAATAACCTCTGGGGCCTTGCCTCAGGCATTTTTGCGGCGGCCGCCATCATCTATCTCAACATGAGCCGCCAGCACCATGATTCGGAGACAGTGCTGTTCTATATGTTCGGCCTGGGCACCCTGTTCATGTACCTCCTTTTTCACGACCATATATTTGTACCGGATGCCGACGAGGCCAGGTATCTTTTGATCTGCGCGCTTTTCGGCGTCGGCGGCCAGTATCTGCTGACACTGGGATTTCGCTATGTTACCGCCCTTGAAGGCGGCATTATCTCGTCTTCACGAATACTTATGGCGGCTGTGCTGGGCCCCTGGGTGGCTGCGGATCCGCCGCTGACCGCCGCCGGGTGGATCGGGGCGCTGCTTATCTTTATCAGCAATATCTATCTCACCTACCGAAAATCCAGAAAATAAAGCAAGCTCTGCGGTTTATCCCGCCTGCGAACGGATATGCACGTCACGCTGCGGAAACGGAATGGTGATGCCGGCCGCCTTTAACTGCTGATAGACGGACAGGTTCACTGCATACAGGGTTTTGTAATACTCTTTGGTGGGCGCCCAATACCGCATGCCGATATTAATCGACGAGTCCCCGTATTCCTCAATGCCCACAATGGGCGCTGGTTCATCCGGAATCCGGCTAAACGATGAAATAACGCTGCGAATCGCATCAATGGCCTTCTCCGCATCGTCGGCATAGGAAATCCCCACCCGGCCCTCAACAATCCGGCAGGCAAACGAGTTGGTCAGCACTTCACCGATGATATGTTTATTGGGAATCGTAATCTCCTCGCCGTCTTCGGTGGAAAGAAGGGTCGCGGCCAGCTTGATCTCCTCGACCACGCCACTGACCCCTTTGACGGTAATCGTATTGCCCACTAAAAACGGCCGGGTCAAAATAATGATCAGACCGGAGCCGTAGTTGGATAAAGGCACGGACACGGCCAAACTGGCGCCGAATAAAATGGCGCCCAAAGCCGCGATAATCGGGGCAATAGAAATGCCGAACTTGCTTATCACCGCGATGAGAACAAAAGTTAAAATCAGGATTTTGGTAAGCTGACGCAAAAATTTGGTGAGCGTCACATCCAGATTCACTTTTTCGCAGAGCCGCACCACAAGCCCGGAAATCCAGCGCGCGATAAAGAACCCGACCACCAGCACGATAACTGCGCCAATGACCTGGAAGCTATATTCCACGCAGTAATCGATGATCGTTTCGGCAATTTTTTCAAGCTGAGTCAATTCTTCCATCTGACCTCCTCCAGGCAATTTTGATTAATGATAAAGGTTAACGGATTGCCACTGAAACAAAACACTCATTTTAGGTAACAACGTTTTGGCTCAAAAACGCCTGCCAAATTAATATTAGCTTATCTAAAACCCCTTTTTCCATAAAAGAATCTTTTTTTTTATCAATCCAACCGATCCGCCACTGCCATGGAAAGGTGAATTGAACCGGTATCATTCATAATATTGAGAAGAAGGCGGTCGCCAAAACCATATTTTTATTGACACAAACGCCTTTCATCTGTTTATGAGGGGGGGAATTCAGTCAAAATAAAAACAAACATATCGCTGCCATAGATAAACACATCGCATGCAGCCGGATAAAGGGGGAATCATGAAAAACAGCAGAAAATTGGGCGGCGCCATTTTTTTATTCGTCATTATTGCCGTCTCCGGCATATTACCGACTGCCTATGGGGCGGAAGATGTGGTCGTTGGTGAAATTCAGCCGGTTTATGTGGAAAAAGGGACTACCAATTACACGATTACCGTGCGGGCCATAGTCACAAATAACGGCGAGGGTGATGACGTAGTCATCGATGTGGCGGCAGTGGATGAGGAAGGGTTTCAGCTAAAGACCCTGAAATTGAGCGGCTATATAGAAAGCGGCGAAAAGAAGGTAATGATCGGCCGGATCAATATGGAAAAATCGGTTTATAATCAGATCGCCGAATGGGAGTGGTTGAAATAGCCACATCCCGCTATTAGTACCCGAATAAATCGCGCAAAAGCTTTGTCTTTCTGCCGGTCAGGCCAAACGCCTTTCCGGCAGATTTTTTTACCTGCCGGCTGCTATTTAATCACCCGCAAATGGCCAATCTTTCTCAGCCGCCGCCAGAGTTGCCGAACAATCAGCATGGCCGCACCATCCGAATCAAGATGCGGTTTGCCGGAGTAGTCTCGACACGCATCCAGCAGCTTCTGGTTGCCGGAGCTTAGCCCGAACTGCTGGCGGATGCCCCGTCCCAGCGAAATGCCTGCCTCGGACAGCTGATCATCCGGCATGCTGGCAATCCTAGCCTTATTTTTGGGTGAAAGCTGCTCCATCAAAGCATCCAGGGACTCCTTCACGGTGATGGGAAAAATCTGGCCCGACTCTTCCCCGCCGCCCAACTCATGGGGCCGACTGGAAAAATCCGGCATGGCATCCGAGATAATGCTCACATAAAAAACCGTTTCCAAGATCTTGAACACGGCCTGATAGATTTCCGGATCCTTGCTCGCCCGCGGCCCGGCGACATTCAACGTCTCGATATCATGCTCGGCAATCCAGTCATTGATATCGATTGCGGCGTCAAAGGCCAGGGTGTGCTCAAAATCGATATGAAGGAATGATTTTTGGTTTTTCTCCGCATATTCACGGGTAAGCAGGGAGCCGCCGTTTAATTGCCCGTGAGAAAATATCAGGGTGCCATCCGAGTCCACAACATTTTTCTCGGTACGTTCCTGATAGCCGCCGGCCTCCATTTCCCAGACCGCGTATTGATCCGATATAATGCCGTCCTCTGCCTTCCGGCCGGCCGGCACCCAACCCCCATAGGGGATCTCATATTCAATGGCAAAATCCAAAGCCGCCCGGTCCGCGCCCGTCTGCGCCCCGGAGATAATTTTTTTAACCCGCATCATGCAACCACATCCTCTGTTGATACTTATAATAAAAAATAATCGTATGATGGCTATTCTGCAATAAAACCAAGGCGGCAGTCTAAATAACAATCCCTATGAGCACAAGGCCATTTTTAAAATCGCTCAATTTAGGACATTTTTGTATCGAAAAAAACGCCGCATCCCGGGCCGCTGAGCCGGATAAAAATTGATAAATACGCAAACGCGGTTATTTTTGATAGTAATTTGACTGTGTCTTAAAAAAAACCCTATTTCCATGCGGAATGAAAGAAGCGGTATTTTTATATGAACCAGATTCGTGAGCCTCTGCCGTCCGGCCGGGTCATCTGGGGCATCGGGTCCTTCCAGGCCTTGGCCATGTTCCGGCGCGGCCTGTTTTACGCCTATTTATCCATCTACCTACGCTACTTTCTGGGACTTTCGGTTACGGGTACTACCCTGTTTGCCACGCTTCCCATGATATTTAATATTCTGTCGCAGACCTTTATCTGGGGTCGGTTCTCTGACGCCCGGCAGCTGCGGCGGACCCTGATCCTCTGGGGAGAGGCTGCCGGCGCCTTGGGGACGGTCCTGGTATGGGTGGCCCATATCCTTACCCCTACCCCCCGGCTATCGGGTTTCGTGATTATCCTCGGCCTCGCGGTGGTTGAAATCTTCTGGTCCATGAGCAACATCGGCTGGAGCGCCCTGATCTCTGATTTATTTCCGGAGCGAAAACGAAACGAGGTCCTGGGCTATCTGACCAGTATCGGCGGACTGGGCCGGCTGGTCGGCATCTGGCTTGGCGGCCTGCTCTATGACGGGCTTGAAAAAATGTATGACGGCTGGGGGTTTCATTCCGGCACGCTCTTTTTTATCGCCGCCGGGATGATGCTGATCTCTATGATTCCGGTGTTTTCCCTGCCGGAGGGCGGCATAAGGAAATCCGAGGCCGCGGATGCAGCATGCGATGCCCAATGTGAGGCCGCTTCTGTTCGGCTTTTCTGGATTTTTCTAATCGCCATGGTATTTATCAACTTTGGCAGAAACGGGGTGATGATCATCCAATCCCAGTATCTTTTCCTGGACACCGGGTTTGCGGTCTCCAGCAAAATGCTCTCCTACATCTTCAACACCGAAACCGTCGCCTTGATACTTTTCGGGCTGTTTGCCGGACGTATCGGCCGTCGGGTGGGAAACGGCCGCGCTGTATGCCTCGGCGCGATCGCGGCGATCGTCTATCTCGTGCTGTTTGCCCTGGCGGACCGCCTGTCCCTGATCTTTCTGGCGAGCTTTTTCCGGGGCGGCGCGGATGTGATCATCCTGGCCGCCTCCTATGCCATGGCCTCGATTTTAATTCCGCCGGAGCGGCGCGGCCGGCTCTTCGGTTTCTTCAATGCCACGCTGTTTCTCTCCTGGGGCGTAGCTGGCACCTGCGTGGCCGGCCCGATCGTGGACCTGATGCTCTATTTGGGCGTGGATCAGGTCATGGCCTACCGATCCGCTTATCTCACAGGCCTCATCATGGTGCTCATCGGTCTAACCATCCAGGCGGTGCTGGTCTACATCCTTCTGCCCCGGGCCGGGATTTCCAGAAATGCACTGCGGGGAAACTAAATTTCTAAAAAAAGTTTTGAAATATATCCCATAATTTGGCATAGTCGAAAAGATAAACATTAATTACTGCTGCCCGAATTCCGGCCTATTTTGACTAACAATAGAGGCTCCGCCTTTTTTAAGGCAGCGGCCAGATGGGCCCTATACGCCGGCAAGGATCATTGACTAAATGAATCACTTCATCGGTTTCTGCATCAGACGACCCTTTACCGTCTTCTTCATTCTTGCCGCCCTTACCCTTCTGTTCGCCCCGGGCCTGCTTCGACTGGAAATCGACAATTCAGTCGAAACGCTCATGCCCAAAAACGATCCCAAGTATATCTACTACAACCATGTAAAAGACATATACGGCGATAACGGCCAGTTTATTGTTATGGCCGTATCGTCGGAGAAGCTTTTCAGCCATGCCACCCTGGAAGCATTCGACCGCCTGATCACGGATATCGAAGCTTTTCAGGACTTCCATCCGGATAAAGAAAAAGCGCGATTGGTCCGGTTTATGGACCTGCTTGACCGGGAAGCCATCCGCGCGAATGCCCTATTCGACCAATTTGCCGATGATCCGGCATTCCAGCGGACACTTAAGCGCAAAGTAAACGATCTTTTCGGCCAACAAGAAACTCTATCCCAAAAGAACTTACGCAGACTAAAAAAGGAACTCCGAAAAGTCTATGAACTCAAGCGCCAGGAGCTGGTCGATGAAATCATGTCCCCTTTAACGGCCCAGGACATTCGGGGGGAGCAGGATGTGCTCGAGGTATACGACCTTGTTGATACCGACCGGGAGGGCGAGC
>DATGCF010000067.1:0-6283 GCA_035312245.1 Desulfosalsimonadaceae bacterium | reverse complement strand
AAAAGGGGGACCGAGGGGGATTTAAAATTTAAACCGCCACCTCGCCCCGGCTCTCAATCGCCGATCGTACCATATTTTTCATGCTCACGTTGCCGAAGCACATGAGTTTGATCGACAAAACCTCTTTCAACCGCAACACCCGCATGATCCGATCTTCGGCCATGCCTTGGTCAGCCAGTTCGGCGATGCTTCCGTAAAAATTTTCGAGGTAATCTAGCTTGCGCTTCAAACACTGCCGGCCGTTTTCAATTTCCGGGCGGTGGGCGCAAAACAGGGTATCGAAATCATAGGCAAGAACCGTGCGAAGAGACTTTATCTGGTCCGCGATGTTTTCATCCGCCCGAAAATACTTGATCCGGTCACTCAAGTACAAGTCCCCGGAAAACAGCCAGCCTTGCCGAGGCTCCAGAAACACGGTATGATCCTTGCTATGGCCGGGCGTATGAATCGGGACGAAGGAAAATCCATTTTCATTAAAAACCTCCGGTAGCAGCCCCGGCGTTAATGGATCGGCTGAGCCCCACATCAGATGCTGATAGGGAAATATCCGGGTGGGGCTTGCCATTTTTCGGCAGGTCAGTGAATGGGCGAAAACCGGAATATTGAGCCGCTCCTTAATCGCTGCGGCATTTCCGCTGTGGTCCTCATGATAATGGGTAAGCAGCACCGCCTTTAAACCATGGCGTCTGGCAATGGCATATACGGCACGTTTCATATGGGACAGTCCGGTATCAATCATCACCCGGCCGATAATATAGAGATGAACAGTCATCACCGGCCGGCCGACCGGCGACCAGCCCAGCTCATAGGCATTTACCGGCCCGAATGGCTTGTGTTTATAAATCCGCATTCACTGAACCTTTTATCAACTGATTTGATTTAATGAATTACATATAGTATAATTATTTAAATTTTTTGCAAAGCCATAACACCCAGCTGATGCCGGAATCCATGGAAAAAACCCCCAGCGCCTGGAATTATGAGATCAGGGAAAACAATGCCAGCGGGCATACTGTTCGGCTAAGCGGCCGGATTGCGATTGAAACCGCATCCGACTGCCTGAAACAGCTCACATCTCAATTAAAAAAAACCGCACTCCCCATTTACTTTGATTTAACCGATATCACGGTGCTGGATGACTACGGGGCACTGGTGCTTTTCGAGCTAAAGCATGCCTTGAAAATCCCGGATGCCGAATTCCAGATCATTAATCCGCCGGAAGCTTACAAAAAAACCTTGTCATTGGTCAATTTTGATTTTGATGAGCGCTGTTCGGTGACCTCCGGGCGGATGAAAAACAATATTATCGTCGAGTTCGGAGCCGCCGCCATTGAGGCGCTTGCCGGCATCCGTTTCATGATCGCCTTTATCGGCGCCATTGCCTTAGCGGTTGTTGATGTATTTAAACGCCCCCGCTCCCTGCGCGGCCATGATACCGTCACCTACATGAAGACCACCGGTGTAGACGCGCTCCCGGTGGTCGCCCTGATCAGCTTCCTGCTCGGGTTGATCATTGCCTTTATGTCATCGCTTCAGCTCAAACAGTTCGGGGCCAATATCTATGTGGCCTCCCTTGTCGCCATGGCCATGGTCTCCGAGCTCGGCCCCATCATGACCGCCATTGTGGTGGCCGGCCGTACTGGATCGGCCTATGCGGCGGAAATCGCCACCATGAAAATATCCGAGGAAATCGACGCCCTGTTTTCCATGGGGTTTAACCCCACGCTTTTCCTGGTCATCCCCCGACTGGTGGCCTCATTCATCACCATCCCGCTGCTCACGGTCTTTGCCAATTTTTTCGGCATTGCCGGCGGCCTGTTAATCGGCGTTGTCCTGCTGGATTTAACCGCAAGCGCCTATATCACCCAAACCATTGATGCGCTCACCATATTCGAACTCATGTGGGGGCTAATGAAATCCTGCGTTTTCGCCATTTTAATTTCAGGGGTGGGCTGTCTTAAGGGGTTTCAGGCAAAGGGCGGGGCGTCCGCCGTGGGGCATGCGGCCACCGCAGCGGTGGTCAACAGCATATTTTTAATCATCCTGTTCGACTCCATGTTTGCCGTCATTCGAAGCTATATCGGATAAATTTATATGCCGGATAAGCCCATCATCGAGCTCAGCCATCTCACCGTCAGCTATAATGACGCGCTCATTCTAGATGACATCAGCTTTTCCGTGCCCGCGGGCGAGATTTTTCTGATTGTGGGCGGCAGCGGCAGCGGCAAGAGCACCCTGATGCGGCACATGATCGGTCTGGAGAATCCGCAAAAGGGCCATGTGTTTATCGAAACCATTGATATCACCCAATGCTCGGATGATGCTTTTCAAAAGGCATTAAAAAAAATCGGGGTTCTGTTTCAGAGCAGCGCACTCATCGGCTCCATGACCATCGGCGAAAATGTGGCCCTGCCGATTATTGAATTTACGGATTTGCCCAAGGCAGTGATCGCCAATATGGTCCGGATGAAACTCTCCCTTGTCGGCCTGGAATGCTATGTGGACCACCTGCCCTCGGAGATCAGCGGAGGCATGCGCAAGCGGGCGGGACTGGCCCGGGCCATGGCGTTAAACCCGGAAATCCTTTTTCTGGATGAGCCCTCCGCCGGCCTGGACCCCATCACAGCGGCTGAAATCGACGAATTGATCCTGCATATCAACCGGTCGCTGGGTACCACCATGATCATTGTCACCCATGAACTGGACAGCATTTTTAACCTGGGCCACCGACTGATCATGCTTGAGAAAACCACCAAACGGATTATCGCAGAGGGCATGCCGTATGAATTAAAAACCGGGAGCCCGCATCCCATGGTCCGGCAATTTTTAAGCCGGCGCGCGGAGATGCCTGAAAAACAGGGAAAAGGGGAAGAAGCGGAGTAAGAGTAAGACGATTGGATATAAACCTATTTTCGGAGGCTTAAATGAAACAGTCATTTCTTGAAAAATTTTCAAAGGCGCATTTACCGCCGACCCAATTTACCCGATTCGAATATGAGCCTGAAAAATGCACGCACTGTAAAGCCTGCGTGGATACCTGCCCCACCTCCTGCCTGCAGTGGGATACGGAAAAAAAGGAGCCCTACGCCACCGGCCTGGACGGCATTGAACTGGCCTGCATTGCCTGCAATAACTGCGAAGCCGTGTGCCCCGGCGATTGTATTCGGATGCGGGGCGAATACCGGGTGCTTGAAGGCAGATATAAAACCCCTGAGGACAAATTCGGTGACATGACCTTTCCCATGCCGTTTGGGGAAACAGATGCCAGCCGGAGTTATGAAGAGATTGCCAAGGATCTCACAGAAACCGAAAAGCTGCTTTATAAGCGCCGGAGCATCCGGCTTTTCAAAAATAAGCCGGTTCCGAAAGAACTCTTGCAGCGCATCACTGAAGCCGGCCGGTTTGCCCCGTCCGCGGGTAACGGCCAACCCTTTAAATTCCTGGTGGTTACGGATCCGGAGACCATCAAGACGGTAGATAAACACTGCGCCAAAATACTCACCATGATCAAGAAAGCCTATCTGGGCAAGGGAAAGTTGCGAAAATTTCTGATCAGCCTGCTGAGCACGATTTCCGCCAACAAATGGGATCAGCGGCCGATTGCCGCCATGGAGAAAGTAAACCAGAACAACGATTCCATCACATTCGATGCGCCGGCCGTCATACATGTGCTAAAGGATAAGCGCGGCATCAGCCATCCGGATATCTGTACATCCCTGGCCGCCCATAATATTTTGCTTGCCGCCCACTCACTGGGCCTTGGCACCTGCTACATCGGGTTTATTGCCAGCACCATTCCCTATGCGCCCAAAGTCAAAAAAATGCTGGGCATCAAACATCCTTATGAGCTCGTGACCACCATCTGTGTCGGGTATCCGAAACTCAACTATAATCGGCCGGTGGCAAGGGGTCAGGTGCCGGTGGACTGGATTGAGCCGAAATAAACAGGCAGAAGTGAGTTGCAATCATCTCAATTATATACTAAATAACCCACTGTCTTTATTTTCATATTTTTGGGAGCAGATACATGCCGTCCGTTCGGACACAATTTTCCGTAGGTCTTTTTGTCATTATTGGCATGGCGGTGGTCGTCATTTTTATTCTATGGCTCGGTATGGTCCAGTATTTCCAGGAAGGCCGCAAATACGTCGCCTTTTTTGACGAATCGGTCCAGGGCCTTCAAAAAGACTCATCCGTGAAATACCGGGGCGTTGACATCGGCCGGGTGGATGATATCCGGGTGGCACCGGACAGCCGGCTTGTTCAGATCGTGCTGAACCTTCGCGAACCCCTTCAGGACAAAGACACCATGGTAGCCCAGATCAAAGCCGTGGGCATCACCGGCATCATGTTCGTGGAACTGGAGCGGATACCGCCCGGCGAAACGGTTTCGCTGCCCAAGCTCGATTTTGAGCCCAGCCATCCGGTGATTGCCACCAAGCCATCGGAAATGCAGCAGCTGTTCACCGATCTCTATGCCATCATGAACGAAATCAAACAGGTGGATTTTCAGCGGATCGCCAACAATGTCTCCACCACCCTGGACAATGTCAACCAGACGCTTACTAACGCCCAGGTCCAAAAAATTTCATCAAAAATTCAAAAAACCCTGGCGGCCGCGGAAGAGCTGATTGCCCCGGAAAAATGGCAGCCGATCCGCGAAAATATTCGGCAGGCATCAACGAATATGAACCAGCTGATTGATAAGACGGATCGATCGGTGACGCAGGTGAGCCAGACCCTGGCCGATCATAATAAAGAGGTTTCCGCGGCCATTGACGAGTTTCAGACCGCCGTCAATAATGCATCCACCATGCTCGCCTCGGGCACGGAGCTCATCAATACCACCAACCGACAGGTCACCCAATTCCATCAGCAGCTTAGTGTTACCCTGGGACATTTGGAATCTGTGAGCAAAAACCTGAACCGTCTGATCAATGATCTCATCAATCAGCCCTCGCGGCTGATATTCAGTCCGCCGCCGCCGCCTGCCAAAGCGCTGGACGGGCAAGGGAAGTAGCCATCATGTTAAATTCCAATCATCGCCCGGTTTATGCCATACTCATCGCTTCCTTGCTGACGCTGACCGGCTGCTTCGGAAACCACCGCCCGAGCCAGCCGGTGACATACTATCAGCTGAACTATACGCCCCCGGAAATCGAGTTTCATAACACGCCCCTGCCCGTTGTGATCCGGGTGGATCCGTTCCAGCCCTCCGGCCTTTATGGTTCGCAGCAGATTATTTACCGGGAGGCCCAATATACCACCGCCCAATATGCCTATCATCAATGGATCACCCCTCCGGATCAGATGGTGCCGGGCTGCCTGGTCCGTGACCTTCGGGCGGCTGACATTGCTCAGGCGGTTTTTTTTAACGGCGGGGAGGCAGCCACCCACCGCCTGGTGGGGAATCTGGAAGCCTTCTATGAAGATGACCGGCCGGACAAGTGGCAGGCCGTGGCTGCGGTTTCCATTACATTGATTGACATTGATAAAAGAGGTGTTGCCGAACAGATCTGCTTTCAGAAAACCTATAGTGTCGAAAAGACCTGCGAAAAAAACACTCCGGCCGCATTTGTGGATGCCATGAGCAAAGCGGTGGCTCAAATCTCTGAAACGGCCATCACGGATATCTACAATGCATTGCTATGTGCCCAGGGTCAGTAATAAAATGCGGCCCTTTACCAACAGAGCTATAAACAAATCCCGAAAAAATCCATCGCGTTTTTGTTTAATATGCGCTCCAGCCTGTCATAGGGTATATCCGCCGCCTTCAGCCGCTTGAGCTCCCGGTCCCATGCATAGGGGATATTGGGAAAATCCGTACCGTACATCACCCGGTCAGCCCGGTAGTCATTTAACTTAATAGTCTCCTCGAGTGGAAAATAATCCGCCAGGACCATGGTGGTATCCAGCCAAAGATTATCGTATCTTTCGACTAACTGCCGGTAGGCCGAGATTTCATCAAAGCCCAAATGAGGCACGCAGACCTTTAAATCCGGAAAATCTGTTAACACCCGCTCAAGCTTATCCGCCCGGCAGAGTTCATAGGGATCGCACGGATAGGCCGGGCTTTTGGGTTCCCGGCCCGCATGCATGACCACCGGTTTTTGATTAATCCGGCAGCATTCGTAGAGGGGGTTCATGTATTCGGCGTTCATGTCAAAGCATTGCACGTGCGCGTGCAGCTTTAATCCGCCAAGCCCGGCATCAAAAGCTTCCTGCAGGATCTCTTCGGCATGAGCTTCGCCCGGCAACACGGTTGCCATGCCTGTTATCTGAT
>DATGCF010000066.1:0-3484 GCA_035312245.1 Desulfosalsimonadaceae bacterium | reverse complement strand
GTCTAAACCATTTGAAAAATTTTATCCCGCTCATGCCGAAAAACTCGGTAGTTTCGGCTATGACGCCTGGGGGTTTCATCCCGACCCATACATGACGGGCATACAATTATTTAAACCTTTCTATGACTTTTATTTCCGGGTTCAAATAAACGGACTGGAGCAGGTCCCCGCCCACGGCCGTGCCCTGGTGGTCGGCAATCATGGCGGCCAGATACCTTGAACCTGCTCGACCTATGCGGCAAATATGACGTCAACCAGGTTCTTCTATGGAGGGAAACACACCGTTAAAGGTCTCGGGGTTGACATGGGGGCTCGCCGATTTCGTGGAATTCGAAAATCTGGCCCAGATCTAGATGTTGACATATCCCCAGCTATAGCCTGGCCGATATTTATGAGCATTCTCGCCGGAAAAACAGAAAAAATAAATTACTAAAGTTTCGCCGATGTATTTAGCATCGGCGAAACTTTAGTAAATATCCTTAATTTGTACTCCAGTTGGCAACAAATTGTCCATTCAAACATGAATTGATCAAACGCCTTCAGAACGGGGAAAGACCCGCCGTTTACTTGATCAGCGCGATGATCCGATCGATGTCCACGAGGTCTCCGGCAAACTGATCCCGATGCTCGAAAAGGAGCTTTTCACCGGGACCGATGAAAAAGGTGCCTCCCTGCTGCCAGTGGTCTCCGGCGCTTGAGCTCTGGCGGAAGCCATCCTTTATTGCGCCAATGCCGCGCAGAATCGAGGCAGGCCCTAAAGATCGCCAGACGCCGCGCACGAGGTTGAAGGCGCGGTATGCCGAAAGGTCTTGACTGACATAAATTTCACCGGGATATCCGGATTTTTGGACAAACGCCTTAGCCTGCCCGGGGCTGCCGCTTCCTATTGCAACCAGTGAGATGCCGGCGTCATCGAGTTGATCCTTAACAGTCATCAGGGCAGCCACCTGCTGCTTGGCAAAAATTCAGCCAAAATGGCGGAAAAAAGATAGCAGTACCGGGCGATCGGCCCATAGGGAGGCCAAGTCTATTGAATCCCCATTAAGCGCTTTGACTGTTACACCCCCTAAACGAGGCTTTAACTCATCGTAGGTCATGTTGTTCTCCTTTTGCTCAACATGAATATATACAGCTTTGATTTGAAATTGTCATTATCTTCCTAATACCAATTCCCACCGCCGCCATGCGGATTTGCCTAAGGGGTGCGTATTTCTCGGAAATCTGGCCCAAAATCGCGAGATTGTTGATCGGCCCATTCCTCACCGTTTTAAAACAAGCAGGCCATGGGCAAAAGGCGCGGCCTTCTCGAAGGGGCGAATGGAGTCACTTTTTTACCTGACGAAATGGGCGGAATGCCGCAACATCTTCAGGCAAAGTTTTGCTATTGCTGCAGGGAGGCAATATTTTCAGGCTCTATACATATAGCTAATTGGCGATCACGCCAATTTTAATGGCATATCGGACCAGGCTGGCCACATTATAAATCTCAAGTTTTTCCATTAAGCTGGCGCGGTGTTTGGCAACGGTTTTGGGACTGATATTAAGTACTTCAGCCACTTCGTTGATGGTATGGCCTGAAATAATAATCCGAAAGACCTCTTTTTCCCTTTTTGTTAACAGATTATATCTATTATGAACCGGGCTCTCGTCGGTTTGTTTCAAAAAGTTTTCAATGATATCGGACTTTATCTCTGAACTCAGATAATATTCTCCATTCACAGCCCTTTGAATTGCCGTCAACAGATCCGAAAACGGGGCGGTTTTCATAATGTAGCCATGCGCGCCCCCCTGAAGGGCCTGGCGCAAATCATGCTGCCTTAAGCCTGAGGCCATCACAATAACCCGGGTTCTGGCGGATGAGGCATGAATCATCCGGATGATATCAAAATCCGTAAACATTGGCAGCATGGCTTCGAGCAAAACGATATCCGGTCTCAGCTTCTTGACGTTCGCCATCGTGTCATCACTGTTGGCAGCTTCACCGACAACCTTGAAGGCTTCCCGCTGATTGAGCAACTCAACCAGGCCCTCGCGAACCATCAAGTTGTGATCGGCAATCAATATATTCGTCGTCTGCATAGTAATTTCCTCAGTTTTTAAATTGTTTGGCTATATTTAGCTTACCATTTAATATACATTTTTCCCAATATTGTAAACAAAGAAGTGCAAAATATTTCAGCTTTTCCCTACAAAGTGTCATATAATTTCTTATCACCGGCATCCGTCCTAAATCTATAGGATAGGCGTCAAAACCGCTATGTTTGCATGGGTGCCAAGCATTCCAATCAAAGGCCCAACTACCGCACTAAACACCGATTGACAAGAATATGCCCATATACTTGAATCGCCGGCCACCTCACGGGTCGTATTTTTTCAGATGTCATTAAAACCGCATTCAACCCCCAAAACCTCGAAAACGCCCACCCACTAAAATACAAAACATTTGACATAACAGTATCTTTAATTTACGTTAGCATTTCATGATGCGTTAACCTCACAATACCCACCACTACTGACAGGAGCTTCCGATATGACAGAAACACATTGGCCGACAAACTATTGGCCGGAAAACGTAGCCTTTGATGTTGATGACTATGACCGCACGCTTTTTTCCATTTTAGACGAAGCCGCGCGGGATTATCCGGATCAGGTGTATACCATTTTTAACGACGGGACGCGCACCTTTGCCCAGGTTAAGGACACGGCTGACAGACTCGCCAACTTTTTGGCCGCCAACGGGATTAAAAAAGGCGATCGGGTGGCCATTTTTCTGCCTAACATTCCGCATTATCCGGCCATTTTTTTCGGCATCCTGAAAGCCGGTGCGGTCTGCGTCACCTGCAATCCGCTTTATACCGGTTCGGAGCTAAACTACCAGTTAAAAGACGCAGGGGCCAAAGCGGTTTTTTGTATGGATCACCCTGAATTTTACCCCACCACGGTTGAAGCGATAAAGGACACAGGTGTAAAAACCGTGGTAATCTGCAACGTAAAATCTTACCTACCGAAATTTAAGGCTATTTTAGGCGGATTGCTGGGCAAAATCCCTAAAGCCGAACAGCACGAACCGGATCATCTGTTTTTCGATCAGATCGTAGAATCCTCCAGCCCCGAACCGCCAAAAATCGATATCGATCCATTCGAGGACCTGGCCTTGATTATTTACACCGGCGGGACGACCGGCGTTCCAAAGGGGGCGGCCCTCACGCATACGAATTTCACTTACGACCTAAGGGCGCTTGAGGAATGGGGCAGACTCCAGCATGAGCCGGACGGCCCGTTTGAGCAGCTTCGAAAAGGCGGGTTTCACACCTATCTGGGGGTTTTGCCCTGGTATCACAGTTTCGGTATGACGGTCTGCATGCTGGCAGCCTGCGGCACCGCCAGCCGCCTGGTAGCCATCCCCGACCCCCGGGCAGGCAATCCACCTTTTACCGAGGTTCTTAAAGCCGTCCAAAAATACAAGGCCACCATTATGCCGGCT
>DATGCF010000065.1:0-3247 GCA_035312245.1 Desulfosalsimonadaceae bacterium | reverse complement strand
AGAAGCCGGAACGTTATAGCTGGTTCCGCGCAATCCATAAAATGCCGGATGATCTGGCGGTGCACCGCTATATGCTCGCGTATGCATCGGATTTCGGGCTGGTGGGCACGTCTTTATATCCCCACGGCCGAACCTTCTGGGATCCCAAAATGCAGGTGGCCAGCCTGGATCATGCCATGTGGTTTCACCGGGATTTTCGCATGGACGACTGGCTGCTGTATGCCATGTACAGCCCGAACGCCAGCCGGGCCCTGGGATTGAACCACGGCCACATTTACACCCGGGACGGCACGCTGGTGGCCTCAACCTCCCAGCAGGGGCTGATCCGCTTTCGGGGATAAACAGAGGCTGATTAATGCCGCCGCGGCGCTGTTTTTGGCGAACCTAACTCAAAAAGACCCTGAAAATCAGTCCATGCTGTCATTTCGAGCGGCAGCGAGAAATCTTTTAAACAAGATTCCTCGTCACTATCGTTCCTCGGAATGACATTGGCATAAAATTTTGGAATGATGAAAAATGTTATTTAGTTCCTGGGGAAAAGCGGTTTATACCCCCAGCCGTCTTAATCTTAATCTTACTCTTAATCTTAATCAAAAAAAGAACCTCCCTTTCGATATTTGTCGGGTTTTGCTCTTAATCTTTTTTATAAGTGATTGGGTCGGATTGCGGCACAAAAACCGGCAAAGGGCTGCAGCAAAGGATTGAACAAGCCTGGCAAATATGCGAATGAAGTTGAGATTCACCAAAAAATGATGCGAAACAAATTTTCAAAAGGGCGCCATGGAATCAAAAACTGTTAATCTGAACGGCGTTGGCGAAATCCTGCTTGAGCGCAGCAAGCGGGCCAAGTATGTGAATATTTCCGTGCGGCCGGTGAGGGGCGTGCGTGTGGCGGTGCCCCGGGGCATGTCGTTTCAGGCGGCCAAAGCTTTTGCTGAATCCAAAAAAGAATGGATTTGCAAGCATCTGACCCGGGTCCAGTATGATGAGGAGATGGCCGATTATCTGAATCGGACGGCGCCGATCAACCGCCAGGCGGCCCGCCGGCGGATTATCGGCAGGCTGCACGAGCTGGCTGACCGATATGGATTTTCTTTTCATAAGGCATTCGTGCGAAACCAGAAAACCCGCTGGGGGAGCTGCTCCTATAAAAACAACATTAATCTGAACGTCAACCTGGTGCGCCTGCCGGAACACCTCATGGATTACGCCATTTTGCATGAATTGGTGCATACCCGGATTAAAAACCACAGCCCCGTGTTCTGGGCGGAGCTCGAAAAATGCGTGCCAGACGCCCGGCAGGCGGATAAGGAACTGGATAACTACCGGATGTGCCTGATTCGTTAAAACCCGGTTCATCCTAATTTTAATCGTCTTAATCTTACTCTTAATCTTACTCTCAATTTCAAATGAACTTTCAAAAAGCCCTGGATACCCATAATTTTATCCTTATGGAGGCGGCCATTATCGAGTCCCTTCTGCGGGCCGGCAAAATTGAGCTGCATCCGTCCCTCTTGAATGCCCTGCTGATCTATGATTCGGCCGGCAAAACCGAACTGACCCGCTTTTTTGATGATTATATTGCAATCGCCAGGCGGGCGGGGGTGCCCATCCTGATCTGCACCTCCACCTGGCGGGCCAACCGCGAGCGCGTGGCTGAAGCGGGGGTTCAAGCGGATATAAATGCCGATGCCGTGGCATTTTTGAAATCCGTGCGCAAGCGCTGGGCGGATAGCGGCATACCGATTTATATCGGCGGCCTGATGGGCCCGAAAAATGATGCCTATGCGCCGGCGGAAGGCCTGCCGGCGGCTGCAGCCAGGGATTTTCATGTCTGGCAGGCCGAAAAATTGGCAAATGCCGGGCCTGATTTTTTAATGGCCGCCACCGTGCCGACGCTTTCCGAAGCTGAAGGGATGGCCGCCGCCATGGGGGAAACCAGCGTCCCGTATATCATCAGTTTTGTGATCAGCCGTAAGGGTTTGATGTTGGATGGCACCCGGCTGGCAGATGCCTTTTTTCAGATCGATCAGAGCGCATCCCCTAAGCCTGCGGGATACATGGTCAACTGTGCCTACCCCTCGTTTTTAGAGCCCGGATCCCAGCCTGCCCCGGTTTTCTCCCGATTGGTCGGGTTTCAGGCGAATGCCTCGTCAATGGATCATTCGGAATTAAATGACTCGGATCACGTGCAGGCGGATCCGGTTTCCGATTGGGGGGACCGCATGGTCGCCTTAAACCGGGAATACGGGGTGAAAATCCTGGGCGGCTGCTGCGGCACGGGACGCGCGCATTTGGATTATATTATAAATCATATCTGACACTGATTACATGCGCATGTTAAAAGATACCAACCTCCTGATCCTTCTGGGCGTGGTCATGTTTGCGGTGACCGGCGGCAGTCTGGTCGGCCCCATTCTGCCGGAGATGCTCGATCTTAAGGGGGCGACCCATAAGAATATCGGCCTGGCACTCTCCGCCTACACCTTTTGCGCCATGCTGGCCACCCCGCTTCTGGGGCCGGTGGCGGACCGGTTCGGCCGGAAAAGCGTCATTGTGCCGGCGGCCATGCTCTTCGGCGTGGGCGGCCTTCTGATTACATTTACCCGGTCCTTTTGGCTGGTGCTCGTCTGGCGGGCGCTTCAGGGCATCGGCGTGGGAGGGATGATGAACACGGTGGTGGCCGCCATCGGGGATATATATGAGGAACCGGCGCGAAGCCGGGCCATGGGCTATCGGGTCACGGTGCAGTCGCTGACCAATGCGACGGTGCCCTTTGTTTCCGGGGCCATCGCCACCATAGCCTGGTTTCTGCCGTTCTACATCCATGCCATGGCCATCTTCCTCTCCCTGTTTGCCGCCTGGAAGCTAAAAGAGCCGGCGGCCAGCGGCAAGACCCAGCAGTATATGACCAAAGCCCTGCGCGCCCTGGCTGATGTTCGGGCGATCTGGCTGTTTTTTTCAAATTTTATGGGATTTGTGCTGCTCTACGGGATTGTGGTGTACATGCCGATCCTGGTGGTCCAGCAGTTCGGGTTAAGTACACTCCATTCCGGGCTTGCCATTTCCGCCGCCGCCGGGGTGTCGGCGCTTACCGCCGCACAGGGCGGACGGTTGAGCGGGGTTCTTTCAGAAGAGTGGCGAGTTTTTTCAGGTTTTATCGGCTGCGGGCTGAGCCACTTGCTGGTCGGATTTGCGGGCAGCTATCCGGTGCTGCTGCTTTGCATGGCGGTCTGGGGGCTTGGCT
>DATGCF010000064.1:0-5198 GCA_035312245.1 Desulfosalsimonadaceae bacterium | reverse complement strand
AGACTTTTAAATAGTGGTATATGACGGACTTTGAGAGCTATATAAAACTCAATACCATTAACTTAAGATTGAAAATTGGCTCGGTTGTCATTTCGAGCGCCAGCGAGAAATCTTATAATTTGATGATTTTTTAAGATTTCTTGTCACTGTCGTTTCTCGAAATGACAGCGGCGGAAGGCTGGAAGTTAATGACATTGAGATAAAACTCACCGATACGTTCCAAACATAATGGTATGAGCAAAGGAGACGGGCATGATTCATGTCGACAACCTGACCAAATTCTACGATGGTTTCTGCGCGGTGGACGGGATCTCCCTGGATATCCAGAAGGGTGAAATCCTCGGGCTCTTGGGCCCAAACGGCGCGGGAAAAACGACCACGCTGAAAATGCTCACCGGCTATTTCCCGCCCACCTCCGGCACTATCGCGATAAAAGACCTAAACATTAACGATCATCTGCTTGAAATCAAACAGATGATCGGCTACCTGCCGGAATCCTCCCCTTTTTACAAGGATCTCCTGGTCTACGACTATCTGGATTATGTGGCCAAGGTCCGCGGCATTAACACATCTGAACGCCACACCCGGATTAAATACCTGGCTGAGCTCTGCGGCTTAAACCATGTGATGCACAAGTCCATCGGCGAGCTCTCCAAGGGCCTCAATCAGCGGGTGGGGCTGGCCCATGCCATGATGCGCGACCCCGAGATTCTCATCCTGGATGAACCCACCCAGGGCTTAGACCCCAACCAGATCGTTGAGATCAGAAAAATCATCCGCAAAATCGGCGAAGAAAAAACCGTTATTTTTTCCACCCATATCCTAAGCGAGGCGGAAGCCACCTGCGACCGGATCGTGATTATCAACCGCGGCCAGATCGTGGCTGACGGGGAAACCGAAGACCTCAAACAATCCGCCGGCCGCGAATCCACCATCCAGCTGACCCTGGAAAACGCCGCATTTGATACGGTCAGCCAGACGCTAAAGCCGATTGACGGGGTCGAGTCGGTGGAAAAAATCGAGCAGACCGATGGCGGCCGGGTTTCCGTCAAAGTCGCCTGCCGGTCTGAATCCGACCGCCGCGAAGACATTTATAAAGCCATTAAAAATACCGACTGGGTGCTGCTTGAATTTTACCAGGAGACCAAAACGCTTGAGACCATTTTCAGCGATCTCACCCGGCAGATCAACAAGGACCTAACTTGAGCGTTTCAAATTTTAAAAAAGGGAAATTTTAATATACTTTTTGGGGAGAACTGAAATGCAGCAATTCACCAATATTCTGCAAAAGGAACTCAAGGATTACTTTGTCACGCCGATCGCCTACATCGTGATCACCATTTTTCTCGTGGTGACGGGCTGGTTTTTCTTTTCCACCTTCTTTCTCTACAACCAGGCCAGCCTGCGGAATTTTTTCAACCTGCTGCCCATGATCTTCTCGTTTGTGATTCCGGCGGTGACCATGCGGCTCTTTGCCGAGGAGCTGAGCAAAGGCTCCTATGAGCTGCTAAGGACCATGCCTATCACATTCGGGGACATGATTGTCGGCAAATTCCTGGCCGGGGTAGTTATGACCGTTGCCATGCTGCTTCCCACCATCGTTTACCCCATCTCGATTTCGTTTCTGGGCGATCTGGACTGGGGGCCGGTGATCGGCGGCTACCTCGGCGCGATTCTCTTAGGCGGGGCGTTTTCCGCCATCGGGCTGTTTGCCTCCGCGGTCACCCACAACCAGATTGTCGCCTTTATCGTGGGCGCTGCGATCTGCTTTGCCCTGACACTGGTTGACAAGATGCTGTTTTTCTTTCCGGAAGCGATTCTAAACATCGTGGAATACCTGGGCGCAGATTATCATTTTTCCCATATTTCCAAAGGGATTATCGACTCCCGGGACCTTATTTATTTTATAAGCGTCATCTTTATCGGCCTCTACGCCACCTATCTGGTGCTGATGCAAAAAGAATAATATAGGAGTGATTTATGAACCGGGCGGAAAAATATATCAAGTTTCTCATTTATCTGGCGGTGATCATCCTGATCAATGTAGCGGGGATCACCCTGTTTTTTCGAATCGATCTGACGGATAATAACATCTACTCCCTGTCCAAGGCGAGCAAGCAGGCAGTGGCCACACTTTCCGAGCCCATGACCATCAAGGTGTTTTTCACCGAAAACCTCCCGGCCCCGCACAACAACACCCAGCGCTACCTCCGGGATCTTCTGGAGGAATACGCCATTCATGCCAATGAATACTTCAATTACCGATTCTATGATGTGAGCCCCAAGGAGGAAGGCGTCACCCAGGAGGCCCGGGAGAACCAGGAACTGGCGGAAAACTACGGTATCCGGCCGGTGGAGATCCGCTCGGTAGAGCAGGATGAAATCAAATTCAAAAAGGCCTACATGGGCCTGGTGCTGATCCACGGGGATTTGATCGAAAAAATCCCGGCCCTTACCTCAACGGATCAGATCGAGTATGAACTGACCACGGCGATCAACAAGTTAAACAACAAAATCAGCAAACTGGTGGGCCTTGATGAGAAGGTAAACATCAAGCTCATCATGTCCTCGTCTTTAGAGACAGTGGCTCCCTACATGGGCCTCAAGCAGCTCCCGCAGCTGCCGGAACAGATCAAGGAAGCCGTAGCAGCATTAAATGACAAAAACTACAACCAGCTGGCCTATGACTACGTGGATCCGGGCCAGGCCGGTGAACTGGATCAAACCCTTGACCGTTACAATGTGATGAGCCTTAAATGGCCGGATATCCCTGAAGAAAACATCAATGCCGGCCGCGGCGCCATCGGTCTGGTCATGGAATACAAGGACAGGATAAAGGAAGTCCAGCTCATGAATGTGGCCCGGCTGCCTATCATCGGCACTCGGTATGAGCTTATTGATACGGAGAATTTAAACGAAATCATCAACGAAAATATTGAAACCCTGATCGGCATTAATGAAAATATCGGCTACCTGGCCGATCACGGCACCCCGTCCCTGATGGGCGGGATGCGCATGAATCAGCAGCAGCAGGGAGACAGCCTCCGCAACTTTAACATGCATTTGTCGGAAAGCTATGCGGTCAAGCAGATCAACCTGGCCGAGGAGCCGATTCCGGAGAGCCTAAACTGCCTGATCATCGCCCAGCCAACGGAAAAATTTTCCGATTACGAGCTCTTTAAGATCGATCAGGCCCTGATGCGGGGCACCAACCTGGCCATATTCTCGGATGCCTATAAGGAAATGGAGCAGCCCCGGCAGCAGCAGTTTAATTTCAACCAGCCCGGACACGCGCCCTTTGATTCGGGGTTAAAAAAGCTTCTGGCCCATTACGGGGTGCGGCTGCGAGACGCCTTTGTCATGGACAAAAACTGCTACAAGCAGACCATGCCCGCCCAGGCCGGCGGCGGCGAGCGGCCCATCTACTACGCCCCTGTGATTCAGCACCAGAACATCAACAGCGAGCTTGATTTCATGAAAAGCATCAAGGGCATGATCACCCTGCAGAATTCGCCGCTGGAGCTGGTGGATGAGCAGATTAAGGCCCAGGAGGTAACGGCGCATCAATTATTCGCCTCATCCGGGCAGTCCTGGCTCAAATCCGGCAAAACCAATTTAAACCCCCTTTTCATGCAGCCGCCCCAGGCAAATGAAGAATTCAAGTCCTATCCCCTGGCCTACCTGGTCGAGGGCGAATTCCAGAGCTATTTTGAAGGCAAACCAATTCCGGCCAGGGAGACGGAAACCCCGGAAGAAGACGAATCAGCAGGGGATGAAAGCGCTGATAAGCCATTGGCAGAAAAAGAAGCCAAGGGCGATGCGGAAATTGACCTTTCCAAAATCGAGAGCGAACAGGAATTCGACGCGGCCGGCCGGCCGGCCAAAATGGCGATCGTGGGCTCATCCGCACTTTTAAAGGACAACCTCGTGGATCAGGAGGGCCAGAGCCCGAATGCCACGTTTCTCTTAAATATCATCGATGTCTTAAACCACCGCAGCGACATCGCCGCCATGCGCAGCAAAACCCAGCGGTTCAATCCGCTGGATGAAACCACGGCAATGACCAAAACCGGCGTTAAAACTGTAAACATTGCCGGCCTCCCGGTGCTGGTGGTGCTCTTCGGGCTGTTTACCTGGTGGCGCCGCCGGGTCCGCAGAAAACGAATCCAGATGATGTTTCAAGGCTGAAGAAAGATAGGAGAAGCAAACCATGAAGTCCAAAAAAGAATATGTCATTCTGATTGCGGTTGCGATTGTCCTGGTACTGTACCTGGTTTTGCATCAGTCCGACCGGACCCTTTATCAGCTGCCGGAGACGCCGAATCTTTCGGAAAAGGAAGTCACCCGGCTTGAAATCAAAACGCCGGAAGAGAGCATTGAGCTCAAAAAAGAGGCCGGCCAATGGATAATCAAGCCCCAGGACTACAAGGCGGCGGAAGGTAAAATCGATAAGATGCTCGACACCATTAAGGATTTTACATTAACCGCCATGGTTTCGGAATCCGAAAACTATATCCGCTACGACCTTTCTGAAAATAAAAAGATCCGGGTCAAGGCATGGGCGGACGGTGCACCGGCCCGGGCCTTTGCCATCGGCAAGGCCGCCCCCTCGCAACGGCATACGTTCGTCAAACTTCCGGATGACCCGAATGTCTATCACGCCCGAAACAATTTCCGCCGTAACTTTGATCAGACCGTGGCCGACCTGCGGGACAAAACCGTGCTGGCCCTAAACACCGAGGAAATTCAGGCCGTTGAAATAACCCATCCGGACAAGCAGTTAAAATTCGCCCGCACGCAGACCGAACCGGAGGTCGCTGTTTCTGCTGACGCATCCGAAGAAACGGAAAAAACAAAGGAAGACGCACCGCAAAAACCGGTATGGCAGGATACCGAAGGCAATGAAGTGGAAGCATCCGAGGTCAAGAATCTCTTAAACAGCCTCTCGGACCTCAAATGCAAAAGCTTCATCAATGACCGTGAAAAATCGGACTTTACCGATCCGATATATGAAGTCACCCTGACGGGTCCGGCAACCCATACCCTCTCTATTTTTGAGAAGGCGGCAGAGGATGATAACACCTATCCGGCGGTCTCATCCGGCAGCCAATACCCCTTTAACCTTTCTGCCAACAAGGCGGAGACCATCATGGAAGCATTTGATCAGGAAAAATAATTAACCGACTAATCCTTTAGTC
>DATGCF010000063.1:0-6211 GCA_035312245.1 Desulfosalsimonadaceae bacterium | reverse complement strand
GGTTTCAATTCTGGCTTCCCCCGTATAGCAGTCAACGCCTAGCCCGGTATAGCGCTCCACGGAATCGTGCGGTTCTATTTTTTGAATAATACCCTTCACCCGACCCATGATACCGGCGAATTCGTAGTCCGCATGGGCGCTGTTCAGTCCGAAATCCCGGGCCCGCCGGGTGTAGTTTATAATTTTGGCGCTTTTGATAAGGGACTTACTCGGCACGCAGCCCGTGTTCAGACAATCCCCGCCCATTTTATCTTTTTCAATCAACGCCACCTTCGCCTTAACCGTGGCCGCGATATAGGCGGTGACCAACCCGGCCGATCCCCCGCCGATCACCACCATATTATAATCCGCGGATTTTGGTTTCCGGTATGCCGACATAACGCGCCTCCTTTTAATGAATCCGGTAAATATTTTGGCAATCCAGGGAAACAGGCCCAGCAGCACAAAGGAAAGAATCAGATCCGGGGAAAGGATGCCGCCGGTGGACTCGATCTGGGCCAGCTGGGTGCCGGCATTGACATAAACGATGGTTCCCGGCAGCATGCCGATCTGGCTGACTCCGTAAAACATGCCGGCCCGAATCGGGGTCAGCGCCATGGCCAGGTTGATCACAAAAAACGGAAAAACCGGAACCAGCCGCAGGGTAAACAGATAGAACATGCCGTCTTTTTCAATGCCCCGGTTGATCATCTGCAGCTTTTCCTTAAACCGGGCCTGGACATAGTCCTTAAAAAGAAAACGGGCTGCGAGGAAGGCCAGGGTAGCGCCGATGCTGCTGGCAAAGGAAACCACGACGGTGCCCGCGAGCAGGCCGAATATGGCGCCGCCGGCCAGCGTCATCACCGCCGCGCCCGGCAGGGAAAGGGCGGCCATGACAATGTAGACCGCCATATATATACCGATGGTGAGCAGCGTGTGGGCTTCGTAAAATTTCATTAATACCGCCTGCTGGTCCTTTAGGCTCGCCAATGTGAAATAGCGGCCCAGGTCCAGGGTGAAAAACAGGGCGGCAAGCACTGCAATAACAAGGATAACAAGCCATCTGGTCCAGTTCCGTTTTCGGGTATGCAGATTCTCCATGGGGGGAAGCGCCTATTTTTGGGTTTTTCAGGTTGATGCCGATTATCCGGATGTTCTCCGAAATATAAAACCGGCTGGTTCTCGGCTCAGCCGGCAAAAAATTTATCCGCTTGAAGCAGCTTTAAAGCGTCTTCAGATAGGCGATGATCGCGTCAATCTGCTCTTCGGTCAGTTTGTCCTCGAACGAGGGCATCTTCTGATAAGGGTCGACGAGCTGCTTGCGCACGTTTTCAGAAGTTGCCGAACGGCCGCTTTCCGGCAGGTTTTCCCGTTCAAAAAGCCCCTTCAGGCCCGGACCGAACTTGGCCTCTTGGCTGTCGGTGAAATGGCAGCCCACGCACCCTTTTGACTGAAAAAGCTTTGCGCCTTGATCCGATGGCGTTTCCGCTGTCACCCAGGCCCGAAGCCCGGCCAGCACGATGATTGATACGGCAATAATACTTAGGGTGCTGAGTGTGGCTTGTTTAAGCTGAACTTTTCGCATAACGGTTTTCTCCTTTAATCAGAATTAATCCAGGACCATCATAAAGCATTATCCGAGATACTCTCCCAACCATAAAGACTCCTAACGAAATTCTATTCAGAGGACAACGGACTTCGGAAATCCGGGTACAATGTCAGCCCGCCGTCCACATAAAGGGGCTGCCCGGTGATATAGGCGGCGTTATCCGAGGAACGACCTTAGTACCGCCCTTACCGGGGCGCCGTCGCTTTCGGCGAGTCGGATGGGCAGACAGATCATTTCATAGGTCCCGGGCGAAACGGCATCCATGTAAAGCCCTTCAATCACCCAGATGCCTGCGCCGAGCAGTGCCCGGTGCACTTCGGCCTCGTTTTTGCCGTATCCGGCGACAGACAGGTAATCCACCCCGATGATCCGAACCCCGGATTCAGCCAGGAAGCGGGCGGCATCCGTTTCCAGGTAAACAAAGTCGGCTGTAAACGGCTCCTCCGGCCAATTTCGGGTCGAATTGCGGGTTTTAAATAAAATCCGCTCACCGGGTTGAATATTTTGTTCAGCCAGCACTTGCGCCTGTATTGTTTCCGGATCGGTGATCTCTATCACGCGGGCCGGCCCAATCAGTGCGGAAAACGGGACCGCTTCAATGCCTTTCCCGTTTTCATAGAAATGGAGCGGGGCGTCCATATGGGTCCCGGAATGGGCGCTCATATTGATTTGGGTGAGATTGGCGCCGTCGCCGTTTTCGATATCCGAGACCCGGTGAATGCGCACCGGCGGATCCCCCGGCCAGGAGGCCATACCAGTGCGCAACGGGACTGAAACATCAATCCATTCGGTCATCACGGACTACTTGGGTTCCGTCACGACGTAGTCGCCGCCGCCCATGGCCTCGTGGCAGGAAATGCAGCCCGCGACCTTGCCGGCCTTCATGACGCTGCCATCCGACCCCAATTTCGCCCAGTGCCAGTCATCGGCATTGGGATCATACCCGTCGGCCTTGTACATGGTGGTAATGGCCATCAGGGACTTCTTGTCTTTGCCGTAATTTTCCTTGACCAGTATCGCCCCGTCCGGCATGGGCTCACCGTTTTTGGCCGCCTGATAGGCCGCATCATTGGCATAGAGCTTCAAATACGCCCCGTGCGGGCTTTGTCCCGGATACATCCCTTCATAACCGGGAAAGAATTTCCAATCCGTGTAGTCATGGGTCTTTGTAATGTAGCTCCAAACAGCATCCGCATCCGGGGCCGGCATGCCGCCGCCGGTATGGGCGGTATTCTGGAAAGCAAGCACCGCAAAACCGGCCATAAGAATAACGATTAACACAGGGATTGTCTTTTTCATCTTCATACCTCCTTTAGTGGATTTGATCGTTTGCCGTGCCCACGATGGCATCTTTTCGGGCCTTGACCTGTTTCATATCCACCCGGACATCGCCTTCCACCGTCACCCCGTAATCCGCGGCGTGCCTGGCCATATAGGCGGCCTTTGCGCTGGCGATCATGGTTTTAGTGGGGATGCACCCCGTGTTCACGCAGGTGCCGTAGAAAAGATGGCCTCAACAATGGCTACATGGTAAATTTGTTCCCATATAAATTTATCAATAATCCCCTGAAAATAAATTTCAAAGAATTCAGCACAATTTTTCAGCCGACCCGCCGGGAACCTGAATCCGGACGCTCCGCGCTAACAATCACGTAACTGTATTTATTAGATTAATCATACAGATATTTATGACAAATATTTTTTTCCTAAATAGAAGGCCGGATCCCGGATGGAAATAGATGCCGCCTGTTATAGGTATGAAACACACAACAAACAAACATATATGCCAAATACAGGAATGCCGGTTAATGATTCATTTGTAGTTTTATGGCGATTTTACGGGCCTGGGTATGTTCCGGGATATGTTGAAGTTTGGGGAGGTCCGGGTAGCTGTTTAAATAAGACAGGGAAACCCGATTAAATTCTTCGGGTTTTTCAATATTGCAGACATGCCCGGATTTTTGAATAATATGGATGGATGCCAGTGGGTCACGCAGGTAACTTTGAATAACAAACGGCAGGAACAGGTGATCTTCATCGCCTGAAATATACAGTCGGGGAATTGTGTTTTGAGGCTGGTCGGGCAATGAAGCATAAAAAGGCTCCAAAGATTCCATTAGTTTATACCATTTTCGGAATTCCCGGCCGCCCAGATTCTTTGCTTCACGGGCAAAAATCTGTCGAGAAGCGGCGTGGCTTTTTTTGGGCATCATGATAAACGCAAACAATTTGTAAAGCCACATATATGGGATCACCCACTGCAGCAAGGCACCTGATTTCAGCAGAAACCGTGCTCTGAAATCATATCCCTGGACCGCTCCGCTCAGCGTCATGGTTTTGATCCGGTCGGGAGCCAATATGCTGAAGGCATCCATCACAATGGTGCCCAGGGAAACACCGACGATATGCGCGGATGTGATATTCTCCTCGTCCATGACATTAATGGCACTCTTGGCCAGAGTTTCAAACGTGTAGGCGTTTAGCTGTTCAAGGGTGCAGCCGTGACCGAACAGGTCGATAAACATCAGGTTGAAATGCTTTTTGTATTCATCGACCTGTTTGTAATAGATATTGGAATTACCGCCCAGGCCGTGCAGAAAAATGACCCACTCGCTGTCCTTGGAAAGTACGTGGGGGATATGGCATAGCATTGTCAGCGCTTCCTTTGTTCTTTTTTTTACGGCAATATTTGATCAGGAAATGATATGTTGTATCTTTCGTTTCTGTCCCTGATAAATTTGAACATCTTTCGCACTCCAGGGCCGGAACCCCTTACCAGCGTATTTTGACGCACCTCTCGTGAGCATCGGCAGGGTTTGAAAAATAAATTTCAGGTAAGATCCCCAATTTTTGGGTTTGAGCAGTATCCCATCTTTCAATAGAAAATAAAACTGAAGCCCGTAGACCGATGCCAATGTCGCCGGCATCCATATAAAAAACAGGGTCAGGGTCAACAGCCAGCTCCGTTTTTCCAGAGCTGAAAACACATCAAAGCACACGGCCTGGTGCTCCAGTTCCTCCAGTGCGTGCCAGTTGGTGAAATCAATTGCGGCATTGGACAGGTCGGCCGTCCAGAATGCCTGGTTGACAATAAAATCCCTGCTGATGGCGGATGTAAAATGTTCAAACGCTGCAGGCATGGCCAGTTCCCACCCAGGCGGCGAAATCCTGCGCAGTGTCCTGATAAAAAATTTATGAAACCGTTCAAACGGTCGGATCGCCGAATACCCGCAATTCTTCAGCAGATCATTGCATCGCAGGTGCATCAGCGCGTGCCGGCCTTCCTGCCGGATTAGTGCATCTATTTCACGGATCAGTTTTAGATCGGTGATGTTATCTGCGTATTTTCGAACAATATCGATGACTGTTCTTTCCGAGAGGGGCACCACAATGGAAAGGGCGTTCATAAATTGAGAGGTAAACGGATCTTTCAGCCAGTATTTACTGACACCGGAAAAGTCAAACCCGGGCCGCCGCGGTTCGATGGCAATGGCATCAGGTGTTGAGCTGTGCGCTGTTCCCGTCTGTGGTATTCTTTTATTCATTCCCCGCTCCTTATGGTTTCTCAGAAAGAATAGTGTCTGCTTTTATTGGGTTGCATGCCATCATTCATCATCTGCAATGAGATAAACAGACTAATTTCATAACCGCTAATCTTGCCGGCTTTGTCTGAATGCCAGAGCCCGTGGGTCCATTATTTTGCGCCATAACGGGGGAATGATCGCCATTAATATCATTGCTGCATAGCCGGTCGGCAACTGGGGAACATTATTATAATGACGAAGCAAATGATAGCGATTGCCGGGCTTGTAATGGTGGTCGGAATGGCGTTGTATGTTAAAAAGAAAATGGTTGCTTAGCCAATTGCTCGAGTTCCAGGAATGCCGGGGGCGAATCGGTTCAAATTTTCCAGGCTCGATTTCTTGTCGTAATAAACCATAATGGACCCCATAATTTGTTATTTCAAGCAAGGAAATCGCGATAAAATTATGCGCAAAAAGAAACAAAACACCAAG
Organism: Desulfosalsimonadaceae bacterium; assembly: GCA_035312245.1. Classification (GTDB taxonomy): domain Bacteria; phylum Desulfobacterota; class Desulfobacteria; order Desulfobacterales; family Desulfosalsimonadaceae; genus M55B175. Next base: position 607 of record DATGCF010000063.1, on the reverse strand, counting down.
CCCGCCAAATAAAACGGCAAAAAGAACAGTAAAGGCTGCCTGGCCGACGAGTGCCACGGCCATTGGGTTGCCCATACGCCAAACCGGCTTATTCTTCTTTTTCATCCGGCTGGCTTCAAACTCCCAGGCACTTTTAAATCCACCAAAAACTGATTTCGGCAGGAACTCATAAATAGACTCTCCGAGGAGAGCAGTTGCTGGATCCCTTGGGGTGGCAACCCACCGGTGATGTCCCACGACATGTTCAATTCCAAAATGCATGTACCATACGCTACAATATATTATCTTAGAAAGCGTTACTTCGATTTTTCCATTGACCCGATGGGCCATTTCATGGGCTGCACTAAGGCCCAAAATATCAGAGGATATCCCCACGGAGAGAATAACCCCTATCTGCTCCATAAGAGACAAATCTCCGTAGCAAAACACATAAGCGCCCCAGAAAATAACTATAAGATGGACAGGGGCGCTAAATATGGTGACCACTTTATAAAGTTTTTCAGCTTCAAATACTTTTTGCCTTTTGTCCGTTGGATTGCTTGTATCTCTGCCGATAAGGGAATCCAGAAGTGGTCCAATTCCAAAAACTAAAAAAGGTGTTGTAAAG
>DATGCF010000062.1:0-16742 GCA_035312245.1 Desulfosalsimonadaceae bacterium | reverse complement strand
GCGGCTTTTTCCCGGTATTGGTGGAAGGTGGGTTTGACGGCTTCGGTATAGGTGGTTTCCCATAGCTGCGGGTCGAGATCGCCCACGCCCTCATCATAGAACGCTGTCCAGAAACGGTCTTCGGCCATGATCCCCTCCTCTTGATGTGTTATTTGGCACTTGATTGAACACCCTATGGAAAAATTCAAAAATTGTCAATTTAAAAAAACCGGGCCTTGGTCTTCCCGCGAAATCACCGATCTGACGGCTGTTATCGATGAAGGTGCCGCGTGACCGGGAAAGATAAAGCCGGGTTAATGCTGGCCTTTGATATCCTTCACGGCAGCCACGATCTTCGGCAGTGCCTCTCCGGTTTTCATGGGAACGTAAGCATCGGACACGGAATCAAACGGATTTTCGTTGGGATTGACGACAATCACGCTGGCACCGGCTCTTTTGGCTTCAAAGGGAAGATAGGCGGCGGGATAGACCACACCGGAGGTCCCCAGGGCAAGCATCACGTCGCAGGTTTTGGCCGCCTCAAAAGCGGTGGGCAGCTCCTGCACCGCTTCTCCGAACATCACCACATCCGGCCGCATGAGCGCCTGGCAGTGATCGCATTTCGGCATAATCGCGGCCATGCTGGAGAGATTATATTCCTGGAGTGCCTGAATTTTGGATTTGATCTCCGCGATCAGCTCCCGCCGCAGCCGGATCTTTAGTTTGCCGCAGCTGATGCAGCTAAGCCGGAACCCATTGCCGTGCACTTCAACCACGTCGGTATTGCCGGCCTCCTGATGGAGATTGTCAATATTTTGGGTGATCACGGTCTTAAGGATGCCCATTTCTTCAAGCGCGCCTAAAGCCATGTGCGCAGGGTTCGGATTTGACTGCTCAAACGCCTCCAGCAGCTCAATAAAAAAGGGGATCAGTTTTTGGGCATTGCGGTCCAGGGTGTTTAGCAGCCCGGAGGTGGTGCCGACCTCGGCAGGGTTTAGTTTCTCCCAGACGCCGCCGGGATCTCTGAAGGTTGCGATACCGCTTTCAGCCGAAATGCCGGCACCGCAGGACGCTGCGGCCTGATTGGCATTGGCAAGAATTTCGGCGGCTTTTTGGATTTCATGGTCAATCGTCATAAAATTTGCCTCCAAAAGGGGTAAATATCTATTTCTGACTTTTCCATTGTTTATATATTTTTAGATCCCTTTCCATCAGATACAGGCATAGAAGGGCGAGCATCGCATCGTCAATCTGGCCGTAGCCGGGAATAAAATCGGGGATGATGTCAAATGGGAAAAATATATAGAGCAGACCGAAAATCAGGAGCCCGATCGACCAATAGGGGATTTTCCGGTACCTGCCGGCCGCTATATCCTTGATCATGGCCCAAAGCAGGCGGGCATCCGCGACAAAGCGTTGAATAAGCGTGATCAGGTTAAATCGGCCGGGCACATTGCGACGCATCAAATATCATCCCCATAAGCTCACTCATTAATCCCATTTAAATATATCAGTTCGTGAGGGCGGGTGCAATTATGATTGAAAATGGGATGACTTTGTAAAAAAAAAGAAAAAAAGGGGGGGTAAAAAAGATTGAATAAATCTGTCAGCTAACCGGCGAGGCGTTTTGGTTAGCGAGCTCTATGCATGCTTCTGGGAGGAGTCAAACAGCAATTCCGGTCCGGCTTTATTTAAAATCACGGCACTGTCTATGACGCATTCAGCCACGTTTTTATAGTCGGGCAGGTCGTACATGATATCCAGCATGCGGGATTCCATAATTGCGCGCAGTCCGCGGGCCCCGGCCTTCCGGTTGATCGCGGCCGCAGCAATGGCCTGCAGGGCGTCTTCGGTGAATCTAAGCGCTACCCCTTCGATGGCGAAGAGTTTCTGATACTGCTTAATCAATGCGTTTTTGGGCTCCTGCAGGATTCGGATCAAGGCGGCTTCGGGCAGTTCATGGAGCGGCGCGATCACCGGGAGGCGGCCGATAAATTCGGGGATAAACCCATACTTCAGGAAATCTTCAGCCTGAGCCATGGGAAGCACGTCGTCTTTTGCCCCTTGGTTCGTTTTTCCCGCGCTAGCCCCGAAGCCAATGGTTCTTGCCCCGAGGCGGTGCTGGATGAGCGTTTCGATGCCGCTAAAGGTGCCGCCGCAGATAAACAGGATATCCGTGGTATCCATCTGAATGAAATCCTGCTGCGGGTGTTTGCGGCCCCCTTTGGGCGGCACGCGGGTAACGGTGCCCTCGAGTAGTTTAAGCAGGGCCTGCTGAACCCCTTCACCCGAGACGTCCCGTCCGGAGTTGGTGTCAAATCGCCGGGCGATTTTGTCGATTTCATCGATATAGACGATCCCTTTACTGGCCCGTTCGATATTGTATTCGGCATTTTGCAGCAGATACAGGATGATATTTTCGACATCTTCGCCCACATAACCGGCCTCGGTCAGGGTGGTGGCATCCGCAATGGCAAAGGGCACGTTTAGCAGGCGGGCCAGGGTCTGGGCCAGAAGCGTTTTGCCGGTGCCGGTCGGGCCGATGAGCAGAATGTTGCTTTTCTGGATTTCCACATTGCCGGCATCCGGCTTGGCCGCCAGACGTTTATAGTGGTTGTAAACAGCCACGGAGAGAATTTTTTTGGCCGCATCCTGGCCGATGACGTAGGCATCCAACTGCCGGGCGATTTCATTCGGCCGGGGGATGGCCTGCAAGTAACTCGTATCACTGGCCAATTCCCTTTCAATGATCTTTTTGCAGCTTTCTACGCATTGATTGCAGATATAGACCGACGGCCCTGCGATCATCTTGTTGACTTCGGTCTGCGGTTTGCCGCAAAAAGAGCAGATCAAATGATGAAAATCATTTTTTCGGGGCATGGTTTTTTCCGCTCATGGAGTGGATCAAATTGTTTGGCGGCCGGTTTCCTCGAGGTCAGCCTTTAAATAAAGAATACGCCTTTTCATCATGGGTGGCAATTAACTTTATTGCATAAAATTGTATTTTTTTATCCCTTAACCCAAATGGCAGTTTAACTCATTCAGCCGGATGATGTTTATTAGAATTTCGTTTTCATATTCCAGGTATTCGCGCAAATCCTTGTAAGAATAGCTGATCAGTTTTTTGATGGCGGATAATGAGCTCTCGGGTTTGGCGGCAAATTCGGCTGCCCGGGCAAAGGCCTGCTCATTTATCTTCGCCGCGGGAATCACCTCATGGACAAGGCCCAATTCTTTGGCTTCAATCGCATCGAGGTCCGCCTCCCTTAGCATAATTTCATAGGTTCGGGTGGTGCCTAAAATTTTAGGCAGAAAATAGGCGCCCCCGCCTTTGGCCACAAGCCCCATTTCAATACAGGGATTTTGAACAATGGCGTTGTCGGCAAGCATCCGGTAGTCGCAGGCCAGGCCGATATTTAAAAAAGAGGCCAGCACATTGCCGCTGTTGACGTATATGACAAACTTTTCAAGTGATGCCAGCTTTAAGACCAGCTGGCTGATGACATTATACATCCGATGGATGAGGGTCAGGTCCATGCCTTTGGCATAAAAGTTTCGGAAAAATTCGTTGAATTCTTCCCGCCCCTTGGCATCCGGGGCGCCGATAAGGACCAGCAGTTTGGCGGATCGATCCTCAGAGATCCGGTCCAGAAAATCCAAGGCCATATCCCGGAGCTGCAGGTTGGTGGTACGAAGCAGAAAATGGCGTTTCAGTTGAAGAACGGCAAAATTCTCATGTCTATAGCCGGAAAAGGTTTCGCTCATTATGTTTAGGTCTTTCATGAACCGGTCCTCCTGTCTGGTGGGTTCTGAAAATTTTATATGCAATCCATGTGCCTGGTATGGACTAATCATACGCGAATCCGGCTTTTAAAAAAAAGCCGCTTCGAAGTAACTCCCATTTAAAATTCACAATTGACCATTCATGATTGTCAATTGCCAATTGTCAATGGTGAACAGTGAATTAAAGATCCTGCCCGGGGAAAAGAAAAGGCTACTTATAGATTCGGTCCCGGGCGCACGGCCCGTGGGTTCCTTCCAAGGAACTAAATAATATATCTCGTTATTCCAAATTTTTCCGCTACTGTCATTCCGAAAAGCGCCAGCGATGGGGAATCTTATTGTAAAGATTTCTCGCTGCCGCTCGAAATGACAGTATGGAAATCTTTTGAATGATCTTATGACTTACATTCTAAAAAAATTTCACACCAGCGGGGTAACTCGGAATTTTGCAGGACCGCCAGAGCGGTGTAAAATTTTTTGGCACTCCGTCAATCCGCTCAGGCCCCTTGGATCAGTGTGAATGGCGATTATAATTGAGCCGGTGACCTGCGTCCCAGAATTCGCTCTTGTATTCAAAGCGCTGCCGTATTAATTAGTAGGTATTTGATTATCCTTTAATACTAACAGTATAATCCTTCAGGTCATAAAATACAGGCTTCACATCGGGATTTCTTTTCGGAACAGCTCATGAAGCGCATTAAATCCAGAAGCGTTTGGATCCTTTTTTTTCTTCTTTTGGCGGACATCGCCATCCCAACCTCCGGCATGTCAGCCGAAGATACGCTGGATGCGGACACCCGCATCCTCATTCTTAATTCCTACCATCCCCAGTACAATTGGACGGATCAAATCGTTCGCGCCATCACCCATGAATTCAATAGCCTCCTGCCGCGAGAAAATATCGATATTGAGTATATGGACAGCCGTAAGCGCGAGGATTCGGCCTATTATGATCGGCTTTACCGGTTGTATGAATTAAAATATCAGTCTGAAGCGCGCGCGCGCGATGTCATCATCTCAACGGATGACAACGCCTTTAATTTTTTGGTCAAATACCGGCACGAACTGTTTCCGGATGTGCCGGTGGTGTTCTGCGGAATCAATTTTTTTGACCGCATCTCGGATCAGCCCGACCGGTGGTTCACCGGTATCGTGGAATCCGACGCCATTTCCGAAAATATTCGGCTTATCGAGAAAATCCACCCGCAGGCCGAGCGCGTGGTGGTAATTGCCGATACCACCCGGCTGGGTCAATCCCTTTCCCGGGTCACCCGCGGTCTGATGAACCAATCGACGGATATCGGGCCTGAACTTGAATTGTGGAATCAGTTTTCGCTAAGCAATCTTTATCAGCGACTGGGGCAGCTTTCCCCGGAGACCATTGTTTTTTTGAATATCCTGCAAACCGATAAAAACGGCCGGTATTTTTCGTATACGGATGATTTGCCGCATTTGAGCCGCATCTGTCCGGTGCCGGTTTACGGTCAATGGGGAATCGAAATGGGCTACGGGATTGTCGGGGGCGTGGTAAACGATGCCGGGAGGCATGGGCGGAATGCCGCAAAGATAGCCATTCGAATCCTGAAAGGCGAAAACCCGGCCGATATTCCCATTCAAACCGCCGTCTACAATCCGGCGTTTGATTATGAGCAGCTGCAGCGGTTTGGCATCAAAAAGTCCAGACTCCCAGAAGACAGCCGGATAATTAATCAGCCGGTCAGTTTTTACCAGACCCACCGAAACGTGATTCTCGCCACCAGTGCGATCATCGCCGGACTTGTGATCGTGGTGCTCACCCTGCTGGTCAACATTCGGCGGCGGCGTCACAGCGAATCCGCCCTGCGGGTAAGTGAGGAGCGATACCGCCGGTTTTTTGAGGAAGATCTAACCGCCGATTTCATTGCCACCCCGGAGGGCAGCCTGATTGATTGCAATCCGGCGTTCGCCCGTCTATTCGGGTTCCGCTCCATCATTGAAGCGATTCAGTTCCGCCTGCCGGATCTTTTTGTCGATTCATCCGACTATGAGACTTGCATGGCCCTGCTGCGGGGGCAGGGCAATATCGAAGGCTACGAGGTTGAATTAACCGGGAAAAAACAAACCCGTATCCATGTGATCGCCAATTTAAGCGCCAGCCGAAGCGGGGACGGCACCCTGGATCAGATCAAGGGCTATCTGTTTGACATTACGGAGCGGAAACAGCTCGAACAGCAGCTTTTGCAGTCGCAGAAGCTGGAAGCCCTGGGCCGGCTGGCCGGGGGCGTGGCCCATGATTTTAACAATCTTATCACGACCATCCTCGGCTACAGTGAGATTGCCCTGCTCAAGCTCCCCCCATCCGCTGAGTACCGGAAAAATTTCGAGCTGATTTTTGATGCCGGCAACCGGGCCGCCAAGCTCACCCGGCAGCTGCTGGCGTTTAGCCGCAAACAGGTCATGGAGTTTAAAATCCTGGCCATCGCCGATATTGTTAAAAATCTGACCGCCATGCTCCAGTCCCTGGTCAATGAAAATGTGACCCTGCGCTTTAATATCGATCACTCCGCCCAGTATGTTCAGGCGGATGCCGGCCAGCTTGAGCAGATTCTGCTGAATCTGGCCGTCAATGCCAATGACGCTATGCCAAACGGCGGCGCGCTGACCATAGAGACGCGAGATGTTTACCTGGATGGCTCCTCAGTCGGCATGAGTCAGGACATGGTGCCGGGCGTCTATGTCATGCTGCGAGTTTCGGATACGGGAACCGGCATGACGCCGGAGGTGCGTCAGCATATTTTTGAACCCTTTTTTACTACCAAAGAAGACGGCACCGGTTTAGGATTGTCCACCATACACGGGATTGTCAAGCAGCATAAGGGCTATATTTTCATCTACAGCGAACCCGGCAAGGGCACGGCATTTAATATCTATTTCCCCGCAGTTCAGGAGGGCATGCCGGAAAAAGCGGAGACACCGGATGCATCGCTTGCCGCGGGAACGGAAACCATTCTGGTGGCAGAGGATGATCCGTCAGTCAGCAAACTGATCGAAGACAGCTTAGCCCCGCTTGGGTATTGCGTTTTAATCGCCAATAGCGGAGAGCAGTCCATCGAGATCGGCCGCACCCATACGGAGCCCATCGATTTGATGCTAACGGATGTCATGATGCCGAATATGAATGGCTTGGAACTGGCCGAGCGGTTTCGGGAAGTGCATCCGGAAACCCGGGTAATCTTTATGTCCGGATACGCGGATCAGGTGATCGCCGAAGGGGAGGGCGCCATACCGGAGGCTGATTTTATTGGCAAACCTCTGGTGCCGACCAGGCTCACCGCCAAGATCCGTGAGGTGCTGGATCGGACGTGATGGGCGGGTTTTCCGTAGAACAACCACAGTCACTTTAACGACCTGCTCCCGTCTTAATCTTAATCTTACTCTTAATCTTACTCTAATTCCAGAAAATGATATCAACCCCGTTTAAATTAAAATATCATGAAATTAAAAACTTAATGGTAAGTATATGAAGCGTGACCCGTTTATTGCCGACACCCATGAGGTCTTCAACCAGTCAACACCGCTTGACGCCTATAATCTCTATGAGAGCGATGCCGCCCTGAAAGAGAGCCTTTATCGGGAGGGAGCGGGGTGGGCGGCATCCCTTGTCAGTGATTATGGGCGAATCGCCGGGCATGAATTGTTCCAACCCGGATTTAAGGCCAATGAAAATCCGCCCGTCTTTTATCCCAGCGACCGGTTTGGCCATCGTATTGATTTCGTGGATTATCACCCGGCCTATCATTTTTTGATGGAAACCGCAGCCCGTCATGGACTGCATTCCCTGCCCTGGACGGAAGGGCGGGAAGGCCCGCATGTCGCCCGCGCCGCCATGTTCTATTGCCATGCGCAGATCGAGGCCGGCACCTGCTGTCCGCTGACCATGACTTTTGCCAGCATTCCGGCCATCCGACGGCAGCCGGATCTGGCAAATGAATGGGAGCCATTGATTGTCGCCCGGGCCTACGACCCCAGTAATGTTCCGGCCGCCGACAAGCCGGGGCTTACGATCGGCATGGCCATGACCGAGAAACAGGGCGGATCGGACGTTCGGGCCAATACCACGGAGGCCCGTCCGGTGGCCCGGGCCGGTCCCGGCGAACCCTATGAACTTTTTGGCCATAAGTGGTTCTGCTCCGCACCCATGAGTGATGCCTTTCTGGTGCTTGCGCATACGGACAAGGGGCTATCCTGCTTTTTATTGCCCCGATGGCGGCCGGATGGAGAAAAGAATGCCCTCTACATCCAGCGGCTGAAAAACAAGCTGGGCAACCGATCCAATGCTTCCAGCGAGATGGAGTTTCGGCGTGCCTATGCGCGGATGGTCGGCGAGGAAGGCCGCGGCGTGGCCACAATCATTGAAATGGTGGCCATGACCCGGTTCGACTGCATGACCGGCTCCGCCGGGCTCATGCGCCAGGCTGTGGCCAATGCGCTGCATCATGCAAACTATCGTAAAGCCTTTGGCAAAGTTTTGCGCCAACACCCCCTAATGGAGAATGTCCTGGCGGATCTGGCGATGGAAAGCGAGGCGGCATTGATGCTCGCCTTGCGGGTGGGCCGCGCCCTGGATGAAGCGGCAGACAAGCCGGAAGCGCGGGCGCTGGCCCGTATCGCCACCGCGGTGGGCAAGTACTGGATATGCAAGCAGGCTCCGAATTTGATTTATGAAGCCAGCGAATGCCTGGGGGGCGGGGGATACATCGAGGAGAGCATTCTACCCCGGCTTTATCGGGAGGCCCCGGTTAACGCCATTTGGGAGGGCTGCGGCAATATCCAGGCCCTGGATGTGCTGCGGGCCATGTCGCGGACGCCCGAAGCCGTGGATGTCTTCTTGGCTGAAATAAAATCCGCAAAAGGCGCGGACGCCCGCCTGGATGCCCATATCAAAAGGCTTGAACAGTCTCTTGGCCGCCCTGAAAATATGGAATATCGTTCCCGCCGGTTGATTGAAGACATGGCGTTGGGTTTTCAAGGGGCGCTGATGGTACAGCATGCGCCCCCTTATTTGGCTGATTGCTTCTGTCAGGCCCGACTGGCCGGCAGCAGCGGCCGATGCTATGGGACCCTGCCCGATGGTGTGGATGTTCAGCAAATCATTGCCCGGGCCATGCCAATTTTATCCTGAACCGGTAATGCTGCTTATCCGGCTTTTCTGGCCGGCGGCGCCATGAACTCCGGCCCAACCGGGTCCTTTATGTGTTTGGCCAGGATGCTGTCGATTTCCCGGAAATCATCCTCTGTCAGCTGCCATCCGAACATACCGGGCAGGGGAGCCATTTCATCCGGATGCCGGCCGCCCCAAAGGGGCACGCTGGCACCTTTGTCCAAAACGAACCGTATCGCCAAATGGATGATTTCCTTGCCGTAGTTCGCCTCGGCAAATGCCCGGAGATCATCGACCGCTGCGAGGTATTGATCAAACCGGGGCTGTTGGAATTTGGGGTCCATGTTCCTCAGGTCATCGCCCGGAAATTGGCGATCCCGTTGCATTTTCCCGCTTAAAAGCCCCCGGCACAAGGCGCCGTAGGTAAGGGTGGCGATCCCGTTTTGCAGACAATAGGGCAGCACATCCTGCTCAATCGCCCGTTCAAACAGATTGTAGGGCGGCTGACAGACGCCTAATTGGGCGCCTTTTCTGAATGCATCCATTTGTTCCGGGCTGTAGTTGCTGACGCCAGCTACCCTGATTTTCCCCTCCTTCTGAAGCTGCACCAGGGTGCCTGCGGTTTCCTCAAAAGGGATATTCGGATCCGGCCAATGGACCTGATAGATATCGATCACATCGGTCTGAAGTCGTCTCAGGCTGTCCTCAATTTCTTTTCGAATTCTTTCCGGGCTGGCATTCCGCCATACCGCGTTTTGTTTTTCCGGCCACTCCAGGGCGGTCTTGGTGGCAATGACGACCTCCTCGCGCCGGCCGTATGCTTTCAGCGCCTTGCCGACGATTTCTTCGGAGGTGCCAAAGCCGTATACCGGGGCGGTGTCAATGATGTTGATGCCTTTATCAAGGGCCGTATGGATGGTTTTGATGGATTCCGCCTCATCCGTGCCGCCCCACATCCAGCCGCCGATGGCCCATGTGCCCAGGGCGACGCGGGTGACTTCCTTGTCTAGTCCGGGAATCTGCGTGTATTCCATTTTAAATGCCTCCTTACAACTTCATGGGTTTTAGGTTTTGGGTATTAGCGCGACGGTTCTCGTACTCGTAATCGTACTCGAAAAAATTTAAAGCCGATGAGGGGCACGCGTACGCGTACGAGTATGAATTAGCCAAAGAATCAGTAAGGCGGATAAGCGATAGCGCATCCGCCGAATATTTCTATTTTTGTAAAATATATAATCATAATGAGGGTTTCGTCAAAATATAGGCGGCTATTCAGACAGAACAAATTTGTCGGGCCGGTGATACGGGTATTTGACAGCCCATACCGGAATTGGTATGGCATAAACGATCATAGATCCATTTTAACTGTCACGTCAGGGGATAAAATTTATGAAGCGGTTTTGCGTTTTGGCTGTGTGTTTGTTAAGCGCCGTGATGATCGGCGGATGCAGTACCCGTTGGGTGCAGTCGCCGGTGGTTGATCAGGAAAACATGAAGGTTAGCCTTGAGCATCACGTGGTGAAGGGAGAGATTGCCCAAAAAAAGTTTAATCACCCGTATGAAATTGATCCCCGGGATTTGAAGGTGTTTTTAACCCAGCTGGACTATCTTGACGAACCGGCCATCTATGGGGACCCGGTGCGCAAGCCCGTGTTTCAAAAAGAAGAGATTGCCCGGCTGGTGCCCGCCTTAACGGATGCGCTGGCAAAGGCTGAGCCCCATCAGCGGGTGCAGTTTATTTCATACAATCGCGGGGGCGGGCTGTTGTTTAAAAAAGATAGAAAAACCCGGGGCGTGTTGTTTGTTGAGGGGGGTAAACGGCTGAACCTGGCCTTCAGCTATGTGAATTACGAGATTCGGGAAAGAGAGCTGCAGCGATTTTCGCCGGCCGAGGAAACGCGCAATCCCTTAGAGATCAAATCTTCGGACACCCCGATTGCCGCGCCGGATTATACATCGCACAAACAGATGGCAGATGGCGGAAAATATCCCATGTGGATGACGGCGGATATGGATAAGATTGAGCAGGCGGCGAAAGCAGTGCCGGAAAGCGAACCCCAAACACCGTCAGCTGAGACAGTGGAACCGGTAAAAATGGATGAACCCACTGCGGGTGATAAACAACCGGCAGCCCAATCCCCGGCCGACTCCTGGAAATCCCGGAAGGCGGATATCAAAGAGCGGCTTGAATACTTAAAAGAACTCTATCAATCGGACTTAATCGATGCGGAAGAATACGATGTCCAGAAAAAGAAGCTGCTGGAGCAGCTTGAACTGAACTCAAACTGAGCGTTCCAGGCAATTGTTATTCCTGAACCATCAGATTCAGGGCATCGATATGTTCCGGGTTTTCCGTATCAATAATCGCAATGATGTGCTTATGCATCCGGCGCTTGTGTTCCCCGAAGATCCCGCGTTTTTTCTGAAATGACCGGGCAAAGGTCATGGTTTCGGCCATCAGGTGTTCGGCGTTGTCACAGGCCTTTTCAATCACATGGTGCGTTTCAAGCTCCGGGGCGGTCGCCCGGCGGCCGGTGAGTTTGAGTTCATTGAATTTATACTGGGGGATCGCCTTTTCGATAAACGCATCCATGCCCGGCAGAAACGGAATGCCCAGATCAACTTCGGGAAAACAGAAAAATCCGCGGTCTGACTTCATGAACCGAAAGTCGCAGGCGCAGGACAGGATGGCGCCGTTTCCGAAGGCATGCCCATTGATCGCGGCAATGGTGGGCATGGGGGCCAGAAGGAGCTTTTTAAACACCTCGTCCATGCCGTACATAAAGTCCTTGATCACCTGAAAGTCCCGGGCGGCAAAGCGTTCCCCCAGCCATTGGACGTCAATGCCGTTTGAGAAGAATTTTTCATCTGCGCTGGTCAATACAATGGCTTTTATCTCCGCATCCGCCAGCGCCTCATCAATAACGCCATTCATTGCCTGAGCAAATTCCAGGTTTTGAAGGTTCTGGCCGTTGTTCATTTTGATAATGGCGACGGTTTCATCTTTTTCCCAGAATGCGATTGCCATGGTCTCCTCCAAATTTTGAGGGTGCGGAATAAAACATCTTCTAAATTGTGCAGTTTCACAACTGATCGGTTTGTGTTAAAAATAATCAAATTGACAGATTTTTTCGAATATTGCAAAAACCGTTGGGGATTGCAACCGAAAGCTGATTTAAACCCGGGCTATATAAGCAATAGCAGGAGATACGATGGTTTTTGCCTATTTAACACTTGTTTTTATTCTTTTGGGTGTTTGTCTATGGGGGGCGGCGGCGTTTGTGGAGAGTCGCGGCCGGCGCTTGAAGGCCGCTCGCCGGCGGCAATACCAGAATATCGCCCGCTATTTGGGTGTTGCCGCGAAAATTAGTCTGCTGCTCTGTGCCCTGTCATTTGTGGCCGCCTATATCATGACTCAGGGAGCGCAGGGGTAACCGGTACCCCGCTGGAAAGGGGACTGCTGATGCTAAACGCGCTGATAGTTCTGCTGGTCCTTTTTATCCTCTATATTTTTTTCTTTGAACGCTTTATCATCCGGGTCAACTATTACCAGATTTCGGTCCCCCACCTGCCGAAGGCATTTGCCGGGTTTCGAATGGTCCAGCTCTCCGATATTCACTACGGGCTGCTGCAGCCGCTGCTAACCGCCAAATATGCCGTCTGGCGGGCCAACCGCTTAGAACGAGATATTATCGTTTGCACCGGCGATTATGTGCTGGAAAAAAATAGCCACAAACGGATTGAACGGATCTGGCCGCTGCTGGCCCGGCTTCATGCGCCTGAGGGCGTATACTCCGTTCTGGGCAACCATGATCACTGGGCAGACACGATACGCACCATTGAATGGATGGATAAAACTGGTCAGAACCTTAGGGGACGGAAAAAAGTGTTTGAACGTGCCGGGGAAAAACTCTGGCTTATCGGCGGCGGAGATTTTTGGGAGGACCATATGGATTTTGATCATTTACTTGCCGGGATTCCGGAAAATGAGTGTCGGATAGTGCTTGCCCATAACCCGGACAGCGCAGACACAGATTTTAATCAGCGGATAGACCTGATGATTGCGGGCCACACACACGGCGGGCAGTTCGTGCTGCCGTTTGTCGGCCCGCCCTCGAATCCGGTAGAGAACAAAACCTACACCAGCGGCTTGAAAATTTCAAAAAAAGGCGTGCGGGTGTTTATTTCAAAAGGTATCGGCTGGGGAACGTTTCCGGTACGATTGGCCTGTTTTCCGGAAATCGCCGTTCTTGAGCTTTTCCCATCCGATACATCTGCTTAAGGCCCTCTCAGGCGGCGGGTCTTTCTTGGGTGGCCGCCCTATTTTTGTGGGGTAAAAGTTGAAACGCGCATTATCGTTTTTATACTTTAATAACAAAGGACAAAAACAGAATCATTTTTTTAACTGGTGGCATGGCCGAATTGTCGGCAGATTTGTCTTACACCAGCCCCAATTTAGGTCAAAATTAAAGGAGAGGTCTTTATGACAACCCATATGGATTATTTTGACAGTTTATGCAAAATCAGCCGGGCGTTTGCCTCTGCTGAAAATCGGGATACGCTCCTTACAAGGATCGTTGAAAGTGCGGTTGATACCATGAATGCAAAAGCCGCCAGTCTTTTTCTTGAAAATGCGGAAACCGATACATTCGTGCCGGCCGCGCAGACCGGGTTGTCCCCTAATTACCTTCATGCTCCGCCGGAAAAGGCGGCTAAGCCGATGGAAACCCTCAAAAAAGAGGGCTATATCTATATCAGGGATGCGACGACTGATGAACGCTCGGCCAACCATGACGCCAAAGCGGCGGAGGCGATTAAATCAATTCTGGTGGTGCCGGTCATTATCAACAACCGGGTAATGGGGGTGTTATCCCTTTATACAGCTGAAATCCGGGAGTTTAGCAATGATGAGGTCAAATTTCTGACAGCATTGGCCGAGCAAGGAGGGATGGCCATTGACCGGTCCCGCCTCATCACCCAGCTGCGCCATAATGCCCGGATGTTCCGGGATCTTTCGGCCGGCATTAACGCCTCACTGGACATCGCGGCGATCCTGCGGGTGATGACTGAAGAAGTGGGCAAAGCCTTGAAGGCCAAAGGGGCGACCATCCGGCTGGTGGATGAAAAAGAGAATAAGCTGAAGCTCACTGCCAGTCATGGATTAAGTGATGCCTATCTGAACAAAGGGGATGTGTCAGAGGACAAGGGCATTGCCGAAGCGATGAACGGTAAGACCACCATCATTAACGATGTCTCCGCCGCTGACGGCATCAAGTACTTAGAAGAAAAACAAAACGAAGGTATTGTTACGATTCTTGCCGTCCCCATCTGTGTCAAACACGATGTGATCGGCGTGCTCCGGCTTTATTTCGGCGCCCATCGCCAGTTTTATGAGGATGAAATTATGATGGTCGAAGCCCTCGGCCATCAGGGCGGCCTGGCTATTCAAAACGCTTCCTGCTATTTGCGGCTGGAAAGCGATATGAGGGGCATCAAAGATGACGTCTGGAGAGACCGGTCCCGGTAGTTTTAGAGCGGCTCCCCAGATATTTCGTTTTTTCATAGGTGCCCATAAGTTCCGTCTTTTCGATGATATGGCCTTTCATGGCCGCCTTAAGCGCTTCCCTGGGGGGTCAATATTTTCAAGTACCGTATCCAGCGCGTAGAGCCGGTGAAAATAGCGATACCGACCGGTGGGCGGGCACGGTCCGCCATAGTCGGTTATTTCCCAAGAAGGGAACTGTTTTGGATATGTTGAGAGTTGTTGATGGCTTCGGATGTTTCTGCACGGCCGTTTTAATCGCGGCCCTCTTTTTTTTGCCCACCAGTAAAGCAGCCGCAAAAGAGGCGGGCGATTCAGGAGTCGGCCAGCTTGAATTGAATCAAGAATCGGAGCAGGGAAAGGGGGCAACCACACCTGGTCCAACCCACATCACCCCCATGGGGACCGACTGGATCGCCATGTTTGCGCCGGGAACCCACCTTTATCCCTTGTATCTGGCTGATCCCCTGCAACCAACTACCGCATTAAATGCGGTTAGATACGGGGACACGGAGATACCTGATGCTGGTGAGCAGCGGTATGTGTTCCGAATCGGCGGCAAGCTCGGCCTGCTGCGCATATCCCCGGCCGACTGTCTGAACCGCGGCATTCAGCTTAATCTGCATGGGACCTTTCTGGGTATGTTTGACCGGGAGTATTCCCTGGATAATATCGGCTGGGACGGTTTGTACGGGATTGACTTAACCTGGCGCCATTCGAGGGGGGTGGCCCTGAAATTCGGTTTAAATCACGATTCCAGCCATGTCGGGGATGAATTCGCCGAACGTACCGGCATCCGGCGGGTTGATTATACCCGGCAGGAATATGTGCTGGGGGTTGGTTTTCCCATATGGCAGGATTTTCGCGGCTATGGCGAGGCGGGATGGGCCTTTGACCTTCGAAACGAAGATTTGCAGGAAGAATGGCGCGTGCAGACCGGGCTGGCATATGTCAATGCCGACTGCCTGTGGGGCGGCCGTATGGGCCTATATGCGGCTCTTGATCTGACCGCATATGAGGAATCGGATTGGGAGCCGGATATCACCGCCCAGACCGGGCTTATGATACCGGTAGACCGCATCAATCGGAATTTCCGCATCGGGTTGGAATACCGGCATGGCCGATCGGTCATCGGAGAATTCTCCCGGTTTGAAGAGACTTACTGGGCCTGGGGTTTTTGGATTGATTTGTGATATGCGCCCGGGAAGGTATAGGGTATAGATAGGGTATAAAGTATAAGGTGTCAGGTGTAGGGTGTAAGGTTCAAGAAATCAAAAACTTAATGCCTCAGTGCCTTTAAGCAGCAACAAAAATTGTTATCACCTAAATTGAGCGATTTTCAATTTCAAAATTTTTCGGTGAAATACTGCGGCGTCCCGCCTCGATCTCCTTTATCATCTGCACGATGTTATCATTTACCGGAACGGGCACATTAAGCTTTTTGGCCTTATCCGTTATGTAGCCGTTTAAATAATCGATTTCCGTCGGTTTGCCGCGCTCCAGGGATTGGAGGCTGGATGATTTGAGCCGGCGGTACTTAAAACCGATAAGCCGGATCATCAGGTGCCGCCGAAATTGGGCTAAAGTGCTGGAACCGGCCATAAACCGGTAATAATTCATCCGGCCGCCGATGGTCTCCACGTGCAGATTCATGGCATCTGCCACAGCCATGGCCTCCCGCATGATGTCGATAAAAATATTGCGAATTTTACGGTCCGCGAGCATCTGGCCCATGTAAAGGCCGCATATGGCGCCTAAGGAGGTGATGCAGGAGTTGACGATCAGCTTGGCGTAGAGACTGCCCAGAATATTCTCTGAAATGTTGCAGGGCACCACATGATCCAGGATTTCCTTTAGGGTTTGAAGCCTGGGCTCCGGCCGGGCGTCCAGGGTGCCGATGATAAACTCGCCGCCGGAGGTCATTTCCAGCTCACCGGGCGAATTCATTGTGGCGCCCCAGCCCACCACGCATCCGATTACCCGGTTGGGGCCCACCACCCCCCCCAGGGTTTCCTCGCAAATGCCGTTCTGCAAAGATACCACCAGGGTGTCCGGTGTCAGCAACGGCATCAGGGCCTGGGCCGCCGGTACCAGATCCGTGGCCTTGGTGGCCAGCAGTATAAGGTCCTTATCCGTCTTCATATCCTTAATTTCGGCTACCGCCGGCATCGGCACCCAATGATCGCCGCAAAATCCCTTTATGTGTATTCCTTTTTCATTAATTTGGCGGGCCAGATCCTCATATTTACAGACAATTTCAACATCATAGCCGGCCTGCCGGATCAGGGCGGCCGTGAT
>DATGCF010000061.1:0-10437 GCA_035312245.1 Desulfosalsimonadaceae bacterium | reverse complement strand
CCGATTATTGCCCATCCGCTAGGCCTTTTTGACTGCTGCGGGGTCAGTGACGGCTCGGCCTGCGCCATCGTCACGACTCCGGAGATGGCCAAAAAGATGGGGAGAACGGATTTCGTCACCGTCAAGGCCTTGCAGCTGGCACTTAGCAGCGGCGAGGAGCTGGGCTATGATGAATGGGATGGGGATCACTTCATGACCACCTCAAAATGCAGCACCAAGGCCTATGAAGAAGCAGGCGTGACCAATCCCCGGGAAGAAATCAGTATGATGGAACTCCATGACTGCTTCTCCATCACGGAACTGGTTACCTATGAGGACATGCATATCTCAGAGCGCGGCAAAGCGGTCTACGATATCATGGACGGGTTTTACGATTTGGACGGCCAGGTCCCCTGCCAGGTCGACGGCGGGCTCAAATGCTTCGGCCACCCCATTGGCGCCTCCGGCCTTCGTATGCTCTATGAAATGTATCTGCAGCTCCACGGCCGGGCGGATAAGCGCCAGCTTGAAAACCCGAGGCTTGGGCTTACCCATAACCTGGGCGGGTTTCCGTTCCAGAATATCTGCAGCATATCGATTATCGGCAAACACGAGGGATAAAAGGAGCAGTCTTATGGCACAACAATATATCGCAGACAGGCGGGATGTGGATTTCGTCCTTTACGAACAAATGGATGCGGAAAAACTAACCAAAACCGAAAAATACGGGGATCTAAATAAAAAAGCCCTGGACATGGTCATTAACGAGGCCAGAAATTTTGCGGTAAAAGAGATTCTGCCCACCTATGCCGAGGGCGACCGGGACGGCGCCAGATACGAAAACGGCGAGGTGATCGCCCCGGAATGCTATCGCCGGCCGCTGGAGCTTTTCCGCGAGGGCGAATGGATCGCGATGACTGAAGACCCGGAAATCGGCGGTCAGGGCCTGCCGCATTTGATCGCCCAGGCGGCCAATGAATACCTGATCGGTGCCAATTTCGCATTTGCCGCCTACGCGGTGCTGGGTCACGGCACCGGTAAAATGATCGAACTTTTCGGTACTGAGAAGCAGAAAGAAATGTTTCTCAACAATCTGTATAACGGCAAATGGGGCGGCACCATGGTGCTGACCGAGCCCAATGCCGGTTCGGATCTCGGAAACCTTGAAACCACAGCGGTCAAAAATGATGACGGCACCTATTCCATCACGGGCAACAAAATCTTTATTACCAACGGCGATCAAAATTTGACCGAGAACATCATTCATCCAGTGCTGGCCCGGATAGAGGGCGCGCCCAAGGGCACCAAGGGCATATCGCTTTTTATCGTGCCCAAAATCTGGGTCAATGAAGACGGGAGCCTGGGCGAACCCAATGATGTGGTTGCCACAGGGATTGAGGAAAAGATGGGGCTTCACGGCAGCCCCACCACCAGTCTGGCTTACGGAAGTAAGGGCAAATGCCGCGGCCTTCTGCTGGGCGAGGAAAACAAGGGCATGCGGGTCATGTTCTACATGATGAACGAGGCCCGGCTGGGCGTCGGCCTTCAGGGGCTCAACCATGCCTCGGGCGCCTATCTCTATGCGGTCAACTATGCCCGGGAAAGACTCCAGGGCAAGGATCTCATGCAGATGGCCGATCCCGAAGCGGCGGTTGTGCCCATCATTACGCATCCGGATGTCCGGCGCATGCTTATCTGGATGAAAGCTTACGTGGACGGCATGAGAAGTTTCGTCTATTACGTGGCCTCGCTTTTTGACCGCGAGGAATTGGCGGATTCAGATGAGGAAAGGGATACGGCACAGGGGCTGATTGATCTTTTGACTCCGCTGGTTAAGGCTTATTGCACGGATGTCGGCTATGATGTGTGCGTCCAGGCCATCCAGGTATATGGCGGGTACGGGTATACCTGCGATTATCCGGTCGAGCAGCTGACCCGGGATGCCAAAATCGCCTCCGTCTACGAGGGCACCAACGGCATCCAGGCCATGGATCTGCTGGGCCGAAAGCTGGGCATGAAAAAGGGCCAGGTCTTTATGGATTTTCTGGGCGAAATCCAGAAGACCATTGCCGAGGCAAAATCCATTGAGGCGCTGTCGGATATGGCGGCAAGGCTTGAGGAGGCGGTCAGCCGACTCGGTGAAGTGGCCATGCACATCGGCAAAGCCGCCATGTCAGAAAAAGTAAAAACCGCGTTTGCGGAGGCCTATCCGTTTCTCATGGTCACCGGCGACGTGATTATGGCATGGATGCATCTGTGGCGGGCGGTCGCAGCGGCCCCCAAGCTTCAAAAACTGGCGGGCAGCTTCGATGATGCGGCCCGGCTTGAAAAAGCCGAAAAGAACAAGGAGGCCGCCTTCTACGACGGGCAGCTGAGAACCGCCCAATACTTTATACACTCCGTTCTGCCGCAGACGCTTGGCCGGATGAATGCCGTGGCGCAAAGCAATGACGCGCCGGTGCAAATGAGCGAAAAATCATTCGGCGGTATGTAGTTTTCGAATCTCCGCCGGCTGAAATAAAAACCCGGGCAGCCGATGAGGGCCCGGGTTTTTTTATTTATAACCGTTCACGGTTTTCAGTTTACAGTTCACGGTTTTTATTTAATGCAGTTAGTTAATTCCTGCAGCATTTTTGGTGTCGATTTTATCTCCCGAATCAGTTCTTTTCTTTCCCATCCCTACCAGAAAAAATCTTAATCTGGGACGAAATATAAATCTGTGTTCTGCGTTCTGCTGCTGAACCTTTTGCAATATTAATAAATCGTTGGAAATCTTTAACACCGCCTCTTTCACTTACTTCCACAATATTTGAGGCAATTGATAATGACAGGCGGATCTGTTTTTATCAACTGTAAACTGTGAACCGTGAACGGTTGGGATCTAAAAAGCCAATGATACCCCCGCCTCCACAATATGCCGGTCATAATCGTAGATGCTGACATTCGAATTGGTATGAATGTAGCTGTAGGTGGAATAAAGATCCATGTGGGAGCGGAGCTGATAATTTAATTCCAGATTGCCGGACAAAATATTGTCGCTTCGGTCGTCCGTATTTGTCGAGGTTCCGTAATCGACTACCGCCGCATCATAATTTGTATTCTGATATTCAGCAGACAGCCGGATATAGCTGCGGTTTTGAGAGAAAATAATATAGCCAAGACCGGCTCCGCCGGCGAGGGCATCCTCATCAACTGCAAAGTCGTCATCATCGTTTATCTGCGAAATAACCCCGTAGGCCTCAATCGCCTGCCGAAGCCCGGGGATTTCATAGGTCAGCGTGGGCTGCAGGGAAATCCGGTGATAATCGGTTTCCTGATCCTCCATGGCAAAAGTGTATTTCACGGGCAGGCTGTAGATGAGCGCTCCCTTTTTCAGACTCGGCTCAACCGCTAACAGCTGTTCGATCACATTGTATTCATCCAGATCCTGGTGAAAATCCGCGTATACCCCGTAATCCGCGCGAAACCCGAAACCGCCGCCCAAATCCGCCGCCCAGCCCGCCATCAGGTTGACTACCGCGGCGGTATCCTCGTTATCCGTTGATCCTTCAATATCATCATATTCCACTTCCACGTTCGTATCATATTTCCCGCCGATCCGAATCATAGCAGAAAACGGTTGATCCGATTTCCCGGTTTTCTGTACCCGCTGCTGGATATTGGACCTCCCCGCCGGGGAGGCGCTTGATGCGGAGCTGCAGCCTCAGCCGCCGGCCATGGCATCCAGCGGCAGCCCAAACATCAAAAAAATTAGCAATAAAAGAAAGACAAAACCGGTTTTCCTTCGCATTTTAAACGACTCCCTTAACTGTTCTCAATTCAAATGCCCAAGCATTCTTAATCATATTTTATTGACTTTCAACTGCCGCAATCTGCCACAAAGTGGTACGTATATGTCAATAGAAAAAAGCGTTTTTGAAACAGAAAATTATTTAGCACACTGGGTGCAGTAAAATAAAGCGCGTATTTTTCGCCATCCTTATCTGCAACCAACGATTTTACCGGAACCCCCAAAAATGCTTAACAGCAATCACCGGCATAATCAATGTTTTAGTATGACTTCGAATTCTATAAGTGACCATTTTTCTTAAATTATGCAGGAAATTGCTTGACGTTGAAAAAATTGACTGCTAAAAAAACTAAGCTGGTTGGCCGACTGAATTTCTAACCCCTCAATCCAATCAAGGAGCGCGTCATGTTACCTGAATTCTTTGCATTCTACAGTCCCACCAAGGTTGTGTATGAACCTGGTATCATTTCTGATTTAAAACCTGAGCTTGATATTATCGGCATCAAAAAATACTTTGTTGTCTCCGATCATATCCTCAATGACATTGGCCTGGTTCAGAAGCTGGCTGACGGACTTGCGGAAGCCGGCTGTGAAATGGTGGGTACCTTCCTCGATGTCAAGCAGGATGCCCGGTTAAGTGATGTCAATACATGTACAAAAGCGGTTAAAGCTTCCGGCGCCGAAGGCATCATCTCCATTGGCGGCGGCAGTGTCATTGATACAGCCAAGGCCGTCAATATCATCTTTTCCGAGGGCGGTGATCTGGTCGAGGATTATTCCGGCGGGCATCTCCTGACCCGGCCGTTAAAACCGCATATCGTAATTCCCACCACTGCCGGGACCGGCAGCGAAGTCACAATGGTGGCGGTTATCTATGATGAAGAGAATAAGGAAAAACTCGTTTTTGCAGATAAATTCCTGCAGCCGAATCTGGCTGTGCTGGATCCGGAAGTCACCCTTTCATTGCCGCCGAAACTCACGGCTTCCACAGGTATGGATGCCCTGACCCATTCGATTGAAGCCTATGTGGGAATTGAAGCCTCCCCTTTTTCTGACGCCTTTGCGGCCGGCGCCATCGAACTGATCATGAAATACCTTGTAGCCGCTACTGAAGACGGTGAGGACGCAGAGGCCAGGGGCGCCATGTTAATTGCTGCCGCCATGGCCGGCATCGCATTCACCCATTCCATGGTCGGGTGTGTCCACGGCATGGCCCATGTCACCGGCGCCCTCTTCCGGGTACCCCATGGAGAGGCCAACGCGGTTTATCTACCGTATGGCATGGAATATAATTTCGAAGAAATTACGGAAAAGCTCGCCCGCTTAGCCCCTCTCATGGGCGAGGATGTAACCGGCCTGGCCGAGGAAGAGGCTGCCAGAAAAGCCATTGAAGCGGTTCGCAAACTAACCGGCAAACTCCATGATCTGGGGACGCTACCTGTCAAACTTAGCGAAATCGGCGTTCCCGAGGACGGTTTAAAAGATATCGCAGAGGCCGTTCCAAGCGATGGCACTTCCTTTTACAATCCCCGGGAAGTCGATGAGGAGGAATTATTGCCCTATATCCAGAGGGCCTTTTAATAATTAAACACATTTCAACAATATCGAAAGGGAGGAATTATGGGTTTATTCGAAAGTGCTGAAAAATTTGAAGAGGTCCTGGCCGGTTTTTTCCGTCAACTGGGGCAAAACAAGCAGATCGCGGACAAGCTGCTCAAATCCAAAATGATTATCCGGTTTAAATACACCGATCCGGATCTGGTGATCGTGGTGGACTGTTCCGGCGATGAGATTGATGTTCGCCCCCATGATACGGAGACCAAGGCCACGGTTGAAATGTCCATGTCCTCTGACGTTGCCCACAAATTCTGGTTCGGCAAGGTCAATCTCACCAAGGCCCTGACCCGCAAGGAAATGATTGCTAAGGGCCCGATTCCCAAAATTCTGAAGCTGCTCCCGGCGATCAAACCGGCATATGAAATGTATCCCAAATACCTTGAAGAGAATGGATACAGCGAATACAACATTCATTAGGAGGCTACTATGGGCGGCTATGCAGGCCAACTCCTTTATATCGACCTCTCATCCGGGAAAATTGAAAAAAAACCGCTGGATAAGGCGTTTGCCCGAAAACACATCGGCGGCCTGGGCTTTGGCGCGCAGATTTATTTTGATCTGATAAAGGATAATCCAGCTATCGATGCGTTGGATCCGGGCAACCCCTTTGTTCTGATGACCGGGCCGACGACCGGCTTCAAGCTCGATGGCGCTGCCCGATGGACCGTCGGCACCAAGTCACCATTAACCGGCGTCTGGGGAGACAGCAATATCGGCGGATTTTTCGGCGCCCGGCTGAAATTTGCCGGCTACGACGGTATCGTCCTGACCGGCAGGGCTGAAAAGCCGTGCTACCTTTTCATTAATAATGAAACGGTTGAAATCCGGGATGCAGCCAATTACTGGGGAAAAGATATTTATGAAACCGACCAGGCCATGATAGCGGACCTTAAACCTGAAACCGGACGCACGGGCACGGTCTTCTGTATCGGGCCGGCCGGCGAGAATATCGTGAAATATGCATCCATTATTAACAGTAAGCGCCATGCCGCCGGCCGTGCCGGTATGGGGGCCGTCTGGGGCGCGAAAAACTTAAAAGCCATCTATGTCAACGGCACCGGCAAAATTGACGCTGCGGCTCCGGAGAAGCTGGCTGAAATCAAGGAAGAGCTAAAAGACGTCTATGAGGAAAGCATTTTTATCGATGCCCTGCGCGCCAGCGGCACCCCGGCCCATATCGACGTCGGGAGCCTGGCCGGCGATGTGCCCATCAAAAACTGGCTTATGAATGAGTGGGATCAGATTGATGATATCGGCCCCACGGAAATCGAGGAGAAAATTCATGCCGGCCACAGAACTTGCTATGGCTGCGGTGTGGCCTGCAAAAAAGAGGCAGAGGTAAAAGACGGGCCGTTTAAAATGGCCAAAGGCCCGTCCCCGGAATACGAGACCGTGGCCACTTTTGGGTCCATGTGCCTAAACGCCGATATCGAATCCATTGCCAAAGCCAATGATCTCTGCAACCGGTACGGCATGGATACCATTACCTGCGGCGCCACCATCGCATTCGCCATTGAATGCTTTGAAAATGGGCTGATTTCGGCATCAGATACAGACGGTCTTGAGTTGACCTGGGGAAATGCCGAAGCCATTGTGGCGATGACTGAAAAAATAGGTAAAAAAGAGGGACTTGGCGCCCTTTTGGCCGAGGGCAGCGCCGCCGCCGCCCGGCAAATTGGCGGCAATGCCCAAGATTTTCTGACCACGACTAAGCGTATGGAAGCGCCGATGCATGACCCGCGGAGTGCCCACGGCTATGCCTTGGCATACGCAGTTTCCCCCCGGGGTGCCTGCCATGAGGCCAGCCTTGACTTCAATATCGAGGGCGGCTCCCAACTGATCCCTGAAATTGATGAGTTATTCATGGATTATGAGGAATTCAGCAGCGACGGCCGGGCCCGTCTGAATGTGGCCTGCCAGGACTATGGCATGTTTTTTTCCTGCTGTGCGATCTTCTGCAACCTCGGGGCTGTGCCGTTGAGCGCAACACATGCCATATCGATTGTCAATGCGATCACCGGGTTTGACTATACGCTTGAAGAGGTCATGCAGGCCGGCCGGCGGCTTTGGTATCTCAAACGCGGGATAACCAACCTGTTCGGCGCGCGGGCAGAAGATGATCGGATGCCCAAGCGGCTGATGACCGAACTGGAAGACGGACCCACAGCCGGAAGCGTGCCGGATATGGATCTGATGCTATCAGAATTCTATGAACTGCGAGGCATTGATGATAGCGGCATCCCCGATCCGGAGGTACTTAAAAAAGAGGATTTGGGCGATCTGGCCGCCCTTTTGGGCCGGGTTTAACCAATTATTCCCACAGCGGGCCTCTATTTTCGCTGAACGCGAGGTCCGCTGTTTTTGTACATCGCACGGAAAATGATGAATGAATGATAAAATCGCCGCCAAACAAGCTGAAAAGCGCCAGCAGATTATTGAGGCTGCCACCCAGGTCATCGTCCAAAAGGGCATTGACAAAACCAGCTTGACCGATATCGCCCAAGCCGCCGGGATCAGTAAAGGCAGCCTGTATTACTATTATGCCACCAAAAATGACCTGATTTTCGATATCACCGAGGCGCACATCAACCAGATATCCGACAATCTGTTTGATATCATTGAAAACCGCCGGGATAATGCCGAGTGGAAGGACATTTTAAACATTCTGTTTGAACGGATTATGGCGGCCGAGACCCGGGGCCGCCTCCATCTCTATCTGCTGCAGCAGGCGCTGAACGGCAATGATGAACTGGCGGAGCGGTTCCGTAAAAAATATCGGGAGTGGAATGCCATGATCCAGGCGGGATTTTCCAAAATCGATCCCTCCGGTTCTGAATACACGGTACTTTCCACCCTTATCATCACAGCCTTGGACGGCTGTCTGATCCAATCCATGCTGGGGCTTGAAATATCACCCTGGAGAGAGATCATTAATTACCTGGATGTCAAGGTGCCCCTGGCCACATAGCTCAGTCCGACATTTCCTCGTCCACCCCCCAATCAGCCAGAAACATTTTATAGCCCTCCCCGATTTTGGTTTGAAGAAAATATCGGTCGCAGCAATACATCCGGCACCCATAGGGCCGGGAATCGTAAATCAGGCAGGTACCGTTGGCTGACAGATGGGGGCATGCGTTGACAACCCGGTGATCATTGAGTTTTAACTCAACCGTTGCTCCGGTCTCCGGATGCCGGCCGCAGCATTCATATAATTTATCCTCAATTGCGCAATCTTCACATGGATTCATACCAATACCCTTTTGCTTTGGCGCCTCAAGGCCGGGACAGACCGTCATCAGCCATGTCTTTAAGCAATTGATCTTTATCGAATCATTTGATAGAAAAAAAGCGTTTTATTTTCATAAAAGAAAGGAAGCTCCGCCATGCTTAGAAATACGCTTGAAAAGATAGAAGCCAAAATCAAGCATTCGCCCAATATTCCGGAAGAAAAAAAATCCGAATATTTTGAACTCCTGCACCAGTTAAACAATGAGGTCAACGACCTCAATAAGACCGATCATGAAAAAGCCCAGAGCGTAAAAGAGTTCACAAAAGTGGCAGCCCATGAGTCCACCCGGGAGGAAATCGACCCCAGGCTTTTTCAAATTGCACTCGACGGCCTGTCCTCGTCAGTCCAGGAATTTGAAGTATCCCATCCCCGACTGGTCCAGACGGTCAATTCCATATGTACATTTTTATCAAAAATCGGCATTTAATCCGGACCTGAAAAACAACCCGTGAGTTCAGGCCGGGGCAGTCATCATATTATTCGGCAAACACAACCACAATCGCAGACGACAGGGGATGAGTATGAGCATAGATTCAGAATCCAACGGTTCCTTCAACGGTTCAGCGGATGTGCCGATTTTTTATCGCCATATTCAAGCAACGCCGGAACGCGGCCGGATCTTAATTGCCCATGGGCTTGGCGAACATTCCGGCCGATACCATCCTGTCATGGAACGGCTGCTGAAAAAGGGGCTTTCCGTATGGGCCATCGACCATCGGGGGCATGGCCAAAGCGGCGGTAAGCGGGGGCATATCCTTGCATTTGATCATTTTATCGAGGATCTCCAGCAGATGATGAAAATCGTTCGGACGGATATGCCGGAAAATATGAAATGCTTTCTTTTAGGCCACAGCATGGGCGGACTGATCGTTTTAAATTACGCGGAAAAGCATCCCCATATGGTTGACGGTGTGATCGCCTCTTCCCCGGGCCTGGCGCCAGCGGACAAAATTCCCCTTATTAAGGGCACCGCCGGACGGATCATGTCAAAAATCTGGCCGGGAATGGCCTTAAACAATGAGGTCGATTCCAGTTTTTTAAGTCATGACAGCACGGTCGTATCCGATTATGACAATGATCCGGCGGTGCATCCCTGGATTACCGCCCGGTGGTTTACCGAATACGTGGATGCGATGGCGGACACGATCCGCTCTGCCCCCTCGCTTAAGACGCCCATCCTCATGCAGGTGGCAGGGGATGATCATCTGGTGGCACCTGAGGCCTCCCGCAAATTTTTTGATAGCCTCACCGTAAGAGATAAGACGCTTCATTTTTATGAAGGGCTTTATCATGAAATCTATAATGAAACCCCTAAAGACCGGGAACGGGTTCTGGGGGATCTCGAACAATGGATCGATGGCCACCTTTAGTGTTTTAATTTTTCAGCCATTTTATTTCCGCATACTCGAGTCACGCTTATGCTGAGCATGTTCCGCGATTGGTTTAGGCAACGCTTCTCTGATCCCCAGATCGTCATTCTCTGGGCGTTTCTAATCGCCGGCTTTTTGCTGATCCTGCTGCTCGGCGATATGCTGAAGCCCGTGTTCGCGGGACTTGTCATCGCCTACCTGCTTGAGGGGGTAGTGCTTCGCCTGCAGCGATTTCGGGTGCCAAGAAAAATTGCCGTGGTTCTTGCTTTTACCGTATTTCTTATCTGCCTGCTGCTTCTGGTGATCGGTTTCCTGCCGCTTCTATCCCGGCAAATCGCCCAGCTGATCCAGGAGCTGCCGGTCCTGATCGCCAATGGCCAGAAAGAATTGAT
>DATGCF010000060.1:0-4174 GCA_035312245.1 Desulfosalsimonadaceae bacterium | reverse complement strand
CCCCAATCCCCCCTTTTTCAAAGTGGGGGTGCGGCATGGCTCACGGTTTACAGTTTAAAAACTCAGTGCCTTAGTGCGTTTGAAGTGAATTTTAACCCTCGGTTCCGGTCTAAGGAACTAAATATTATATATTGCTGTTCCATGCCTTTGCGCTGAAACCTGAATCGGGCGATTTTTGGGTGAGGCCGCTATGTGAGGATATTCTGGGTTTTCAGATGGTAGGTATAGATGCAGACGGCCAGCGTGATCAGATAGCCGATGCCCACCTGGCTTAAGCCTTGCCCGGAAACCGTCTGCAGCGGCCAGTCCAGCAGGGCAAATTGGACAATGCCGTTTGCCAGCCCGGCGATAAACATCCCTGAAAAAATATAGAAAGCGATTTTTCGGAGCCGGAAGAGTGTCAATGCCCCGGCGAGATTGGCCAGCGGCAGGAGCCCCCACAGGGTCCAGGCCAAAGATGTCTTCTGGGCGATGGCCAGTTCTTCCGGCGGCAGATTGACATCGCCGCTTAGGATCAGCCAGAGCATGGATAGGTTCATCACGCCTGAGAAAAGGTAAAATGCGGAAATGAGCCATACCCAGAAAGGGCGTTTTTGACCGGTTTTTGGAAGATGAAGTGTCATGGGCAGGAAAGATTGTCCGGGAGAGACGGACATGGCCGCCGCTCCCGGGATAAGTGTTGATTATATATGTTTCGAACTAATGGCCGCCGGATACCTCTGAGATTTCCGCACCGCTCTGCAGTACGCCTTTGGCTGTTTCCAAAATGCCTTCGGGAAACCCGATCAGGTTAAAGGTCCCGAGGAACGCCAGGAGCCACACGGCCACCAGGCAGAGGAGCCACAGTACGAATCCGTATTTGACAAAGTCGATGGGCTGGATGACCCGCTCTCCGGTATCCGGGTAGGTGCCCAGACCATAGACAATGGCATTGTTGGGGGTGCCGACGATCAGGAAATGGGCAAACGAGGTGGCAAACGCCACGGCCATGCCGGATGCCCACGGTTCGCCGGCCACATCGGACATAATCCCCATGGGAATAACGATCGGGCCCAGAAGGGCGGTGGTTCCGGCATCGGACATGAAGTTGGTCATAAGCCCGGAAAATGAGGACAACCCCACCCAGAGGCCGAATCCCTGGCTCATGCCCAGGTTGCTTAAAGTGGCCATGACGCTCTGGGCCAGCCACAGGGCGGCGCCGCTTTCCTTTAACAGCGCGCCCATGGTAAGGGCCCCGCAGTACATGAACCAGGCATCCCAGGAAATGCCGTTTAGGATTTTATGCCAGTCCGTGGTTCGGAAAATGACTGGAATCAATAGCGCCAGCAGGGCCGGCCCGCCGAGACCAAGGGTGCCTGAGGCGAAAACCCACAAGAGCAGAATGACAACCAGCATGGCAAAGGTGACATATTCGGCGTATTTCATTTTCCCCATCTTGCGGTTTTCGTCTTTAATCGCGGTCAGGCCCGGGGTCAGATCCTTATGTTTGAGTTTGCGGGAAAATACCACCACCATGTAAACGGCCACCAGAAGTCCCATGACCGGCACCAGCGGGAAGCCGTATTTCATCCAGGTGAAGAAGTCCATCGGCACGTTATATCCCTGCCAGTAGCCCATCATAATGACGTTTCTCCCGCCGGCCGCCGGCGAGCCGACACCGCCCACGTTCAGGGCAAAGCATAGGGTAAAGAGTAAAAATTTGGCCAGGTTGGGATCATGCTGAATCTCTCCGGAAGGACTTTTGGACTGGACCACACCGAAATAGACCGCCATCATGACTGGTGTCATAAAGGCGCACATGGCGTGGGCGGAGATAAAGGAGCCGATTATCGCCATGCTGATGCAGAGAACGAAGATGGGCGTATAAAATCCCTTGGTCCAGCCGAGAATCCAGGCGGCCAGTCGCTTGTGCAGGCCCACATCCACAACCGCCACACCCATGGCCAAAACGCCGAGTAAGAACAGCGGGGCATCGCCCGCAAAGGTTTTGCCGATCATGCCTTTGGGGAGTAAATTAAGGAAGTAGGCGAGCACCGGCATCAGCACGCCGGTCAGTCCAATGGGAATGGCTTCTGTGGCAAAAAAAATGACCGCCATAGGAATAATTCCTAAGACAGTCATGGCTTTATCCGCGGCCTCTTCAAGGTCGGCGGCCACGCCCCAGTCGATTAATTTTTTATCAATGCCGCGTTCTCCGATAATTTGCGTCAGGCTGTCCGGCGTGGGCAGGACAAAGCCGACGAGAACAAAAACGGCAAGGCCAATGATTAACCAGAAGGTTTTGTTTGCGAGCAGCCCATTGCCGCCCGGAGTTTCAATATCGTGACTCATTTACCACTCTCCTGTGTTTCAGGTTCAAACTCATTTATCATCGTTCTTCAGCGCCGAGCGCGGAGAGGTGAAATATTTTTCTGCTTTGGCCGACCGGATGCGTTCTTCCTGAGCGGCCTTACGCTCGTGGGCATTATTGATTTTCTTGATCAGTTCATCGGTCTCACAGGGTTTCATCAGGTAGTCAAATGCCCCCAGTTTCATGCCTTCAATGGCGGATTCCACTGTGGCATGGCCGGTGAGCATGATGACCTCAATGAGCGGTTTCAGGGATTTAATCTGGCGCAGGGCCTCGGTGCCGTCAATGCCGGGCATGGCCACATCAAGGATCACCACATCGAAATTATATTGTTTGACTTTTTCTATGGCCTTTTCGCCGCTCAGGCAGGTGGTGACATCATAGTCTCTTAGTTTCAGGCGTTCCGCCAGCTGTTCAACAAAGCTGGCTTCATCATCAACCAATAGGATCCGAATTTTCATGTAGTCCCCCTTTAATCACGCAAAGATCTGTTAATCGGGCTTTTCGGGCTCAATCCGGTTTAGATGCTGCAGGCTTTAATCGTATTGCAGACTTCCTTGAAAACGTCTGTCAGCCGAAGAATACCCACGATTTTCCCGTTTCTGGTCACCAGCAGGGATTGATGGTGGCCCAGTAATAGCTGGTTGATGGCGATATCAAGGGTGTCTTCCGCATCCACGTATTCGCCTTCCTCCGGGATATACATGCAGTCCCTTACCCGCATTTTAGCCGCTTTTTTGCAGATATCCGCGAGCGGCTTGTCCCAGAGGGAGAATTGTTTGATGAGAGAGCGCAGGAAGCTCTGGCTGAACCCGCTTGTCATCATCCGACCGCCCTGTGCAGCGGCCTGGTGGTATTTGGGCTCCAGGCCTTTGAGGAGATCGAGCTGGCTTAACTTGCCCACAATTTTTTTTTTATCGTTGTAAACCAGAACCGCCCGATGGAGATAGGTTTGATGGGATTTTTCCCATTCCGCCTGGGCGTTCTCCAGGGCCAGGACCGCATCATAGAGGGTGGCTGTTTCATGGATGGTCGCATATTCTTCCAGCGGCACCATTAATTCTTTGACGAGTATTTCCTTCATTCAAAGCTCCTGATTGTTAAAATGGCAGCTTCATAAAAATTCGGCATAGTAATCTGTCAGGGCAGATGGCTATGCCGAGGCTCTGTTCCGCGTATAAAGTTAAGCTGATCGCATCAGTTTCGGGTTACTTGTCTTTCTTTTTATCTTTCTTTTTATCCCGATCAAGGATCTGTCTGGCGGTATCAAACTCTCCGGCCTCAGCAAACGTGCCGGCCATCATGGACGTTTCAATTTTCTGCCGATAGGCCCGCTGAATTTTTTGCACCAGCGTGTCAACCTCCACCGGCTTTTGCAGATACTCAAACGCACCGAGCCGCCTGGCCTCTTCTTCATCCTTTTCCGAACCGTGGCCGGTAAGAATGATGACCTGAACATCCGGATAGGCCTTTTTCACCCGCTTTAAGACCTCCATACCGTCAATGCCCGGCATCCTCAAGTCAAGCACCATGACATCGGGGACCTCATTGTCCACCAGTTCCAGGGCCTGCTCGCCGTCATGGGCGATATTGGTGCCGAGTTCCCGCATTTTGATCCGTTCGGAAAGGGTTTTGACAAATTCTTCTTCATCATCGACCAGAAGAATTTTAATGTTTTCTTTATCCGCCATTGCGCTCTCCTTTTGAATTTGGGTCAACAGAACTTTTTTTGCAATTATCCATAAACGCCTTAGCGGTTTCAGACTCCCCCGCTTCAGCGAATGTTGCCGCCATCATGACCTTTTGGTATCCGCTAATAGCGGT
>DATGCF010000059.1:0-5597 GCA_035312245.1 Desulfosalsimonadaceae bacterium | reverse complement strand
CTCGGACGGCCGGTTTGATTCATTCGAGCCCTTCGTGGACTTTAATTACCAGCAGGTTGACCTGCTCGCCCGGCTCTGCCGAAAGGAAGGGCAGCTGATCGGAACCACGGAGGTCAAGCGCATTGTCGAAAAAATCCGCGGATACCTGGAAAAGAACATTCCCCAGGGGGCAAGCTTTAACATCAGCGGTTTTCCGGTAATGGAGGTTCAGGTCTCCCATTACCTGGTCCTGGGCCAAATCCAGACCCTGGTGCTCTCCCTGATTGTAGTGGACCTGATCTCCATCCTGCTGTTCCAGCGAATGGCCGCCGGGCTACTGGCCCTGATTCCCATGGGTGTGGCCGTCCTAATCAATTTCGGGATCATGGGCTGGCTGGGCATCGAGCTTGACATGACCACCTCCGTGATCGCTGCGGTTACCATCGGCATCGGCATTGACGACACGATCCATTTCATGAACAGGTTCCGCCATAACCGGGTCCGCGGCTATTCCGTTGAAGAATCCATTGAACTGACACTGCAGGTGGCCGGAAAAGCGATTATTTTCACCTCGCTGGCCCTGATTTTCGGTTTTCTGGTGTTTCTCCGTTCCCAGTTTATCCCCATCAACCTGCTGGGCATCCTGCTGGCCATCACCATGGTCACCGCCACACTGGGCGCCCTGCTGGTGCTCCCCGCTTTTATCCGGGCGACCAAACCCACATTAAAGCCGCCGGAGCAGGAGAACTGGTTTAACAAATACTTTAATCTGAGCCGATGGTTCGGGCTGGATGAGACGAATCCGGACTAGAAATAAACCTGAAAACGCGTCTGATAGACATCTGCCTCCCCATCGGCAATACCGGCCACGGCGCTGCTGTCCTCAACATCGATCCGCACGTAGTTAAAGCTCCAGCGCACATTGGTATAGGGGTACCAATTCAAGGCCAGGGAGATATCATTCATTTCACCGCCTTCAATCCCGTTGTCATTCAAATCCAGATCCGCATACCGGGCGGCCACCTGCCAGGCGCCCCAGGCGCCATTTTCCGGATTAAACGGGGATTTGATATTAACCATGGAAAACTCCGCGCCGTCATTACCGGTAACTTTATACGTCCGGTGCTCACCTGTCAGAAAATAGCTGCCGATCACATAGTAGCCGCTGAATGCCGGATCATCATAGGCTTCAGAGTCCAGCTTCGTATACCAGTATTCGCCCTGCAGGCAAAAGGGCCCCAGCATCAGGGCGGCCTCCGGCCCGAACATATCCGCCCCGTCGGTCGGGATATTCCCGGTATCCGCCGGTCTTAAATCCGAAATATGTATTTCCGGGCGTTTTCGGAAACGCAGCCAGGTTTCTTCCGCATCCTCGTTAGTAAACTTGTGGCTGTAGCCAAGCCCCAGATGCAGCACTTTTCGACCCTCATCCGCATACCAGGGGGTGGCGGTCAGGCGGCCGGTGATATTGTAATCCCCGTTTTCCGTAAAATCATCCCCATTGCCGCCGGTTTCCTTAAAAAAGCCCACACTCCAGCTCATGCGCGGGTGATCCAGAAAATTAAGGAACCGAACACCCGTATTCCGGCCCGGGACGATGCCGTTGGGCAACGCCCGCTCCATAAACGGCATATACAACCGGCTGTTCAACCGCTCCAGGGAGAAGGGCTCCTTGGTATGGCCGGCCCGCATTTTCCCAAGATAGGGAAGACCCCGGAGTTCAATCCAGTTTTCCTTGAAACTGACATCTCCGCCGGCAAAGTCGAATTCGTTTTTAAATGCCACGTGATCATAGAGCAGCCCCATCATGTGCAGCCGCGCCTGCCGGAATTCAACTCCGGTGCCCTCAAAGGTCTGGCCTGCGGCATCCTCTGCGGCCTCAAAGCCGTCATCCGCATCAATGGCTGCGGCATCGAGCAGGATTCGCCCGCCGATGCGGAACTTGAACCGGCCGTCTGAGGAGTCAATGTGCAGCCGCTTGTCAAAATAGGTTTTAAACCCCTGATCTTCTTCTTTGGCCTTTTTCTTTAGCTCTTCATATTCCTGATCCGTAATATCACCTTTCTCATGGAGAATGTCGAGAATGGCCTCGGTGGTATCCCCGGCTTGGGCCTCGGGCAGGCCGGCGGCCAGCAGCAGCATTCCAAATAAGATCATAACGCCAATTGTCGCCAGTTTTTTAGCCATAGATTTTTTAGCCATAAATCAGTACTCCTCCGCTTTATTGTTAATTCTTTCGTATATAAAGATATTGGACTTCTATTGAAATGATCGTACTCAGTCCCGCATGAGCGGGGCGGTTCTCGTACTCGTAATCGTACTCGGGACAATTAAAGGCCGATTACGAGTACGCGTACGCGTACGAACATGAATCAAAAATTACTTTCTGCAAATATGCCATAACTATCGTATAAGTCGCTTTTTCCGAAGCCATCCAAGCTAATCCCACTGCAGAATATCCGTGTCATATATCTCTTCGATTTTTCGCTTGTGCTGGAGTTCCTCTCCGGCCAAGAATTCAAATACCCTGGCGGTCTTTTCGTTGCTGCACCGGTCCTGCCAGGCCACGTAAAAGGCGTGGGCTTTCTCCTCTTTTTTCATGGCCATGGCCAGCGCCTCCTGGTAGTTGATATCCGGCGTGAATTTGACATCCACTATGAAATCGCTCAGCCGAAGGTCCTCGACCGCTGGAGAAGAAAACTCGCCTTCCTCGCTTAAATCCTGCTCCATCAGCAGCGCGCGGTGCCGTTCTTCTTCATCTGCCATTTCCTGAAAGAATTCCTTTATCCCTTTCTTCCTGGCCTTTTCCGCGCATTGCCGATAAAAATCCCGGGCCTTTTCCTCGCGATCGATGGCAAAGGCCACCACGTCTTGCATTGACCGGCAGGCGATCTGAGTCATGCTTACCTCCACACACGTTTATAGTCGTTTGATTGTTCGGCAACTTTTGATCCGGTCGGACAGCAGTTTGGCACACGTCGGACAATACTGATGCGGCTCCTTCACATGGGGATGATCCTCGGTCGCCGCCTCCACCCGGGAGAGAAATTTCTGGGTGGCAAACATGCGGCCGCAGGCCTCGCACTTAACCAGGGGGCTGCGGCCGATCACCGTATCCCGGATATAGATCGTCCGCTGCTCGTCCTTGTCCTCCATTTGGATCGCCCCCGTCGGACAAAGATTGACGCAAGTGCCGCAGCCGATGCAATTATCGCCGGGCACGGGCACAACATCATCAAGCTCATCCATGGTCAGGGCGCCAACGCCCACAATCTCATTGCAGGCCCGGATGCATAGGTGGCAGCGGATACAGGCATCCGGCACTTCGCCCAAATCCACATTAAACTTCTCCGCCAGCTGGTGAATCTTTTTAGATTCCGGCGCATATCGCGCCAGCTTCCTGAACGCCCGGGTTCGTGATTTTTGCACCCGCTCGGTCTCGGTCTGCACGTCCATGCCTTCCTTGGGTTTAAGAATGCAGGAGGACATCAGCCGCGGTTTTTTCTCAGGCATGGTCACCTCAACCACGCACAGCTTGCAGGCGCCGGCCGGACTGAGCGCGGGATGGTAGCAAAGTGCCGGCACTTCGAGATCAAGCGACCGGATGACTTCCAAAATGTTCGTATCCGCCGGAGCCTCGACCGGCGTCCCGTTAATCGTGATATTTGGCATAGATCTGTTTTCCTTCTAAGTAACTTAATCGTACTCAGTCCCGCGCGAGCGGGACGGTTCTCGTACTCGTACTCGTACTCGTACTCGAAAAAATCAAAAGCCGATTACGAGTACGAGCACGAGTACGAGTACGAATCAGCAGAGATTGAATTTTAACAAATTTATATCATTAAGTTATTTCTAGCTCGGTCCCGGGCGGTGCCCGGGGGAGATACTTCTAAAAAATACACGGTTTCCCGCTTTCAAAACATTGGCTGTAAACCCAATGCAATGCATTAGAAGGCCAAACTATCCGGTTTGATCGATGACCCGCAGACAATCCTGCGGAAACCGGTGCGTCCCCTTTTCATCCAGGCTTACCTCAATCAGCGCATCCGGATCGTTCTTGCTGGTATCCGGATCCGTGATGATCCCGTGCATACCGATAAATTCATCCATATAGGCTTCCCAGCTCTCATCCTCGGAGCGCTGAAAAATCTCCACCTTTTGTCCCTGGCGAAACACCATAGATCAATCCTTTCATTTTCAGACTAAGTTACCGCCGCTCATTGGGCGGCACAATCTCCGCATGCACCTTTCCGCTGTCGCGCCGGGCGCAGTCCAGACAGATCCGTTTGCCGACCAGCGAGGGACTGATCTCCTTAACCCGGCGCATAATATAGTCATGATAGCGGGCCGGCCCCAGCACCGCCCCGCATGTTTCGCAGTATTCGAGTTTCAAACGGTTTAAAACCGTCCCGCACAGCGAAAGCACCCTCTCCCCGTCCTTGTCGACCATCTGCATGGCGTCGGTCGGGCAGTTGGTCGCGCACGCCCCGCAGGCAATGCAGCGTTCGGCCGCAATTTTCAAATCCGTGGGCCCGGGGTTGTCAAAATCCATATAGCCCAGCTTCAATGCTTCAACCCCCATCTTATCCCGGCAGATTTCAACGCAGCGGCCGCAGCGGATGCACACGTCACAGCGAAGGCAGCGCTTGGCCTCATTCTGGGCCTGCATGTCGGCCATGCCGAGGCGCACCTGTTGAAAAGTGATGCGCCGCCGCTCATTTCCGAGCAAGGCCATCTCGGGTCGTTTTAAGTCCATTTTAAGGGAGGCCGGCAGGGTAAAATAGTCGGTCCGGCTGCGGCGGACCGGGACCGGCGGCAATTCCGGCTGCGGGATGCCCTCAAAATATCGGTGAATGGCAGAAGCCGCTTTCTTCCCACCGGCAATTGCCTCCACTACCGTAGCCGGGCCGGTAACCGCATCACCCACGGCAAAAACCCCGGCCTGATGGGTCTGCATACTCACGGTATTTACCCGCAGTGTATGTCGGCGGGTCCAATCCACCTCGCTGAAATCATCCAGTCCGAGGCTGTCCACTTCCTGGCCGATGGCCGGGATCACCACATCCACGGACAGTTCATGATCGCTTCCCTCAACCGGCACCGGCCGCTGGCGGCCGGAGTCATCCGGTTCGCTGAGTTCCGCCCGCACGCAGACAAGGCCGGTGACATGGCCATTCTCGCCGACAATCTCCTTGGGAATGGTAAGATAGGAAAACTGAATGCCCTCTTCCTCGGCCTCGACCACCTCTTCGCTATGGGCCGGCATTTGATCATGGGTCCGGCGATACAGGATGGTGACTTCCTCGCATCCGAGCCGAAGCGAGGTTCGGGCCGCATCAATAGCCACATTACCGCCGCCGACCACCGCCACCCGTTTGCCGGGCCGTCGGTGATCGCCCAGGCTGACGCGGCGCAGATAATCCACTGCGGATATGACCTCCGGATAGTCGTCTTCACCGGGAATCATCAGCTTATAGGAACCGTGCGCGCCGACGGCGATCAAATAGGCCGCAAACCCTTCGGCTGCCAGATCCGTATACGTGACATCCTCCCCAAGGCGGGTATTCAGCCGGATTTCAACCCCCAACTCCTCAATCATATTGACCTCCCGATCAATA
>DATGCF010000058.1:0-6950 GCA_035312245.1 Desulfosalsimonadaceae bacterium | reverse complement strand
CCGAACCAGCCCCCTCGCTTGCCGGCTTTTCGAGGGCTTTCGCCAGTTTTCGGTAATCGCCCCCCGGCCCCACGGCCTGTATTTCCTTTCTGGACAAAGTTTCTTCATTGACCAGCACCCCTTTGGCAATGAATTCGCTATTTTTGATGATCTCATCAGCCAGAACCAGCTGAAAAACAGAGCCGCACATGCCGGATTCCATAAAGCCGACATCATGGACAAGACTGGCGCCGCTTAACATGGCGGAATGAAGGGAGAGCGCCGCCTCAATCGCTGCCTGGGCATCCATCGTTTTGGAATCACTGCAGCCGCCGGCGGAAAAAACCGGGACACCGATGTATTCAGCCATTTCCGTTAGGCCGGCTTCCAAACTGCAAAGTTCCGGGGCGCCATAGGCAAAAACCATTTCCCGCATGTCCAGTATGGACTGGGTGCCGCCGATAATAATGCAGGCCCCCGGATTGACCGCCTGGGAAATCACTACGCCAATCAGGGACTCCGCAAGGGTTACGGCGATATGTGCGCCGTGTGTGGCCGGAACGGTGCCGCCGCCGGTGCTCGCCGGGGCAAAAATCTGGGGGATGTTGTGCTGAGCGCAGTAGATGACTTTATCAATGGCGTTAAAGTCAGAGAGCAGCGGTGATATCGGCTCA
This sequence comes from Desulfosalsimonadaceae bacterium, assembly GCA_035312245.1. Taxonomy (GTDB): domain Bacteria; phylum Desulfobacterota; class Desulfobacteria; order Desulfobacterales; family Desulfosalsimonadaceae; genus M55B175. The sequence continues at coordinate 6,297 of DATGCF010000058.1, read as the reverse complement.
TTATAGAACAAATAGTTGGGGTGCCGGCGAAATTTCTCGGCTCCGCCCGCCAGGGCAATCCCGATCTGATGCATATCCTCGCAGTGCTCCCGTCTGAAACACCAGGCAATCGGCGGTTTGGTGGAATTGCAGACAAGCTCTGCAAACTCGTAGAGCCCTTCCATTCCGTAGGGGGCATCACTGACCAACCCCAGAGACATAACAAAGCCGATCTCCGGCAGCGCATCGCATAGCCGGGCCACCATGGCGGCATCTGAGCGGGTATAGGCCCGGCGCTCAAAAGTAAAGGGGTCGATAAAATTTGGGCAGGTAGGACCGGGGCCGAAATAGGTATGGCCGTGTTCAACTCTTAGGCCGACGGGACCGGTCCAGCTGTAAATATTTGTCACCGGCGGGACCGAGTTCAGGGCTTTATTAACGACATGCGAAGGCATGTAAACCCGCTCGCCGCTGACCTGGCAGCCGCTATCCGCCAGTAACTGGCAGGCCGCTTCGTGTTTTACCTGAACGCCCGTATGCTGCAGAATCTGCAGCACTTGATTAAAAATCAGGCGCTTCTGCCCCTCTGACAAAAATGAAAAGCGGATATACTGTTCTTCGGTTAAGTTGGTTCGGATGCCCATAATCAACCCCCCTTAAACCGTTTCCGGGCGCAGGGCGCGCAGTTCATCAAGCAGTTTCGGATCCATGGGGCGGGGCCGGTGGTCGGCCAAAATTTTCCGGCGTTCCGCTTCTGCCCGGTCCTTTATGGTTTTTTCCCCGTCTGCCACCCAGCTGTCATAGCCCGCCCGATTAATCAGGTGGGGCCGGAACCACTCCTGCCAATACTTATAGGTATGATCCTGGGTCAAATATTCACCGCCCGGGCCCACCCTTTCGATAAGATCCAGTGCCAGGTGTTCCTCATCCGTATTGATACCTCTGCCGATCTGTTTGATCATTTCGATGATTTCATTACATATGACCATGCTGTCCATGGAGGTAATTTTACCGCCATCCATCATTCCGGCGCCATAAATCAAGTCGGAACCCGACAAATAGGCATAAAAGAGGCTGGTCGCACAATCAACGCCGGCATCCTGACAAACCTCCGAAGCATCTGTAACCCCGGCGGTAAATAGCATGCCCAGTCCCAGCCATTTGGATACATCCGTATTGGCGGCTTCGCTTAGCGGCAATTCCGGCGCGCCATAGCAATATCCATAGCCGTCCGGGGATGGCGTGGTCGTCACCCCGCCTCTTATAAGCGGCATCCCGGGCTTTGCAAGATAGGAAAGAACCGACACCAGCATGGTCTCGGCCAGGGTCTGGACTAACATGCCGGCAATGGCCGCCGGCGCGGAAACCCCCGCCATCGCGCGGGATGCGCACACGCAGGGAATGCGCTTCTCAGCGCAAAACATCAACTGTTCCGCCGCATCTGCCGATAGCACCAGCGGTGAATCAATTTCCACATAATTGGCAAAAAGGGGGCTCAAGCGAAACTCCGCTTCACCGCCGCACACCAGGGTCCCCATCTGCCATAGGCGATGGAGTTCACCCTTATCCGAGCATCTTAATAGCATGGGCTTATCCGATCCTTCCAGCATGGCAATGGCATGAGATAAATTGGATGCGCCGCGGCCATCGGAAAATATCGCCAAGGGGCCTGTCATAAAATCAACATTGGGCAGATAGTCCGCAAGGCGGGCGGCGTCATACGTTGACTGATAGTCGGCTTGACCGCCTTTTGGCGGATCAGAGATCGGAACAACGGGATACAGGGGGCCGGTGCCAAAGGCCAGCTCATCTTTCTGCAATCGAACCGCCCGCTCCCTGTTTCTGCCGGCAAGGACGATTTTTCGGGGATGGCTGCGCAGCGCCGATTCCACCAGAACCGTGGGAATCCGCACGAGGTTGGTATCGGTTACCACCGCCTCGCTCTTTTTAAACCGTTCCAGGGCGGTTTCATTCTCCACCCGGGCGCCGTCACTTTCGATAATCCCCAATGCATCAAAATAGATGCGCTCGATTTCATCCTCAGACAGCACCTGAAAATTGGGCGTGGTCTGGACGATTTCCTTGATTTTCATGCAAATCCCCCTTTTTAAGGCCTTGGCTCGCATCGAAGGCCGCATCAAAAGGTTTTTTATGAAGCGCGATGCTATATTTCCGGAAATGAAAATTCCATGCACTCGACAAAAAGATCCATGAAACCAGGGTAGCCGGCAATGGATACGTGACCGATATCAGCCACATGCGACTCCAGGAATCGCCGGTAGACGATATCGTTTAGGAGCCAGACGCACCCGCTGCGACTGGCGTTGCCGGCGAATTCAACTTTATTGCTGGTTCCGTGCGGGATGAGTCCGATACGTTCCAGATTCCGTGCATTCAGATGAAAGCCAAACCCCCCGGCGATAATGATCCGCTCAAGCTCTGTTGCCTGAAGCCCTGCCTTCTCGAGCAGAATATTGACCGTGGCCCGGATCGCCCCCTTGCACAATTGAATGGCCCTTACATCCTGCTGGGTAAAGACCGTGCTTCTGCCCAGCCGGATGACGGGCTGGCCATCTATCCGCTCCAGTCTATCCAAAACCTCGGGACCTACCTGGAGTTCCTCCTTATTGGTCTTCATGCGGCCGGTTCGATCCACAACTCCCAGATCCAGCAGACAGGCGACCAGGTCCACGATGCCGCTGCCGCAGACGCCCTTGACCGGCACATGACCGATGGTGGTGAGTTCCAGCTGATACCCATCCGTCGAGGCGCCGGAAAGGGCGCCCAAACCCGCCCGCATGCCGCTGCTTAAGGAACTTCCCTCAAAGGCGGGGCCAGCGGCAGTAGATGCGGCAAACCGCTGCCCCTGATTGTTAATGGCAATTTCGCCATTGGTCCCCACATCCAGGTAAAGCACCCGGGTGTCGGCCTTGAAAAATTCCCCGCTCATCAGCAGGCCGGCCGTGACATCCGTGCCGATGAAGGCATGAATGATCGGCGGTATGTATGTCCGGGCCACCGGATTGACCGCCAACCCGAACCGCTCGGCTGGATAGCTTGTGCCCCCCTTGATATCCACACGGAAAGGGATTTTACCAAGAGGCGCCGGATTAATGGCGGCGGCGAGCTGGAGCATGGTCGTGTTACCCCCGATAACGACATCCAGAATCTCCTTGGGATTGGTCCCCGAATCCTGGCAAGCCTCTCGGATAAGACGATTCAGGCCCTGGGAGACGGCCTGAAACAACGCCTCTAACCCTTGAGGGGTGGATCCGTGGGTGATCCTGGAAATCACGTCATGCCCGTATCGGATCTGGGGGTTTAGCATGGAGGCGGTTGAGAGCTCCTCGCCTGTGCCCAAGGATATGAGCGAGACCACCATGGACGTGGTGCCCAGATCCACGGCCAGCCCCTTGGGCGCCATATTCCCTCGCCATCCCGGAATTTTAATATCTTCGGCCAGTCCATCATAGCGTAAAAACCACTGCCCCTTATTCTCAAAAATTTTCACCGCACTGGCCACCCGCCCCCAGCTGATGCGCTCGCCCTCTAGAATTTGCTGGGTTTCCTTAATCCGCTGGGCATCCCTGCTGAAATCCTCCGGCAGGCGTATGGTCATGTCGGTCCGGGGCGAAACCTGGCAGGCAAGTCTGAGGCCGGCCTTGGCCTGTTCGGCAGAGATATTTTTATGCGCTGTGTATGGGACATCCGCCGGGCTCTCCACCCAGACCCCGCACTGACCGCATGTGCCCTGCCCGTTGCAGGGCCCCTCGATGTTAATCCCGTTTCGCAGGAGGATATCGCGAAGGGTTTCCCCTGGCCGGGCTTCAACTGTCTCCTGGATCGGATTGATGGTGATATGAATGCTGGCACTCATAGGGGCACCCCTCGGCTTTCCTAAGAAACCCGGGTCAGGGTCATGGATTCATGCAATTCATTGGCCAGGTGTTCCAGGTTAACAAGGAATTCATTGGTGTCCATGTCTTCGGGCACCTCAATTCGGGTATACATCAGAAAAAAAGGACGCCCGCCTTCCGGCGGCGTTTCTGCGCGGGTGGACATCTCCAGTATGTTAACCCCCCGGCGGGCCAAAAAGCTGGAAGTCTTATAAAGGATGCCGGACCGGTCATCCCCCCGGACGCGAATCGCGTATTGCGGCTTCATGCGCTCTTCTGCCCCCGGTAATTTTTCAGGCGCAAGGAAGACGTGCGTACTAATCTCCGTCTCCTCCTCAATCCGCCGCAACCTGTCCAAAAGCGCATTTTGAAGGGTTTCTTCTTCTGCGATAATATGGATCATCAGGGAGAAATGCTCCCCCAGCAGGGTCATGCTGGAGTTTTCAACATTGATTCCGGAAAGATAGACCTGCTTGGTCAGCTCTTCGACCACGCCCGGCCGGTTGCCTCCAATGGCGGAGATGATATACTCCTTGTCCATGAGACGCTCCATTCCTTCTTTGAGATAAGGAATCCGGTTGATGCCCCTATGCACCAATTCCGTCGTTATTATGTACCTTTCAGGGGGGGACGTCCAGAAATTTCAGCAAATCAGACTCATATGCATAGTAAATCAATACAAGTGCGGCCGAGTGCCGCGCCGGAATAGAGTTTGGCGGGATGATTCTCATCCTGAATAACCGTTTCCGCCCCTGTTACCACGTTGACGCGGGGATAGGCCAGTCAAGGATTTCGATATAATCTCCGCGAGGCCCTTTCCTGCGTTGCATATTAGTTCAATTCATATGACCACATGACGGCAAAAAGAAACCGGGCAATCATCCGTCGCCCGGTTTATCTCGCAGATTTTTAATTGATGCGTTATCCGAAGTAAAACTTCCGCTCTGGCTATTCGGCGGCCGCTTTGGCCGCGTTAAGCCAGGCATTCCATTTTGCCTGGTTCTTCTCGATCCATTCTGTGACGTGCCGCTCAATGTCTTTCTGTGTGTCTTCGCCTTCAAACATTTTGTTGTTCTGTGCAGCGATGTCTGAGAACGGAACGGACATAAGAGAAAACATGGTTTCCACGGCCGGATTGTTTTCCAGAAAATCATTGTTGGCCACCACCCGGATGTCGTTTGCCACAAACCCCATTTTGCAGGGGTCGGTCACTGTTCCGGTCAGTCCCTTGGCGACCATGTCCGCCTCAAATCCTTTCTGGCCTTCTTTGGGAATGATTTCGGGGACGTTGATCCAGAGCACATCCTCACCGGGTTTTAACTTATAGACCGTCCAGTTCGGCGTCCAGGTATAAAAGAAGACGGGCTTCCCGTCATTATAACGCGCTATGGCATCTGCCATGCTGGCACTATAGCCGGCCTTGATCAGATTGATATGATCCCACAGGTCATAGTTGTCCATGTGAAAAGCGATGGTCTTTTCACACCCCCATCCGGGCGGACAGGCGACCAGATCCGCTTTGCCGTCGTCGTTGGCATCAAATGCCTTTTTTACCTCATCTCTTTTGAAGTCATCCAAAGACTTGATATCGTATTTTTGTACGTGCTCCTTTGATACCAGGTATCCCTGTACCGCACCCGCTTGAACCACAGTGCCGGCCATGGTAATCTTGTCCTTCCAGTTATTGGGCAGGAATTCCTGGTGAAGCGGAAACCATCCGTTGGCCCAGTAATCCAGATCGCCGGCCGCCAGCGACCGGTAAAAAATCGGGGCCGCCAGCTTTTTAGGTTCCTTTACCGTGTAACCCAACTCTTCGCAAGCCCTTGAATAAAGCCCCTCCAGAAAAAATCCGGTTGTCCATGTGGCACAGCTCGGCGTAACGGTTTTACCCTTGCCCGGCAAAGCCGCTTCAACCGTTTCCGCGGCCTTCTCTTTTGTGGTTTCAACCGTCTCTTTGGTTGTCTCCTGGGCGGGCTGTTCCGCTTTTTCCTCCTGGCCGCAGCCAAAAAAACAGCCCGCAAAAAGGAAAATGCAGATAGTGCCAAGAATCAGTGTCTTCTGTTTCATGATAAACCTCTCTTTTTAATGATGTTTAGTGTTATTCTGGCCTAATATGAAAATTCCGATAATTTTTTTACCAGGCCGTTACCGGATCGATATGGATTTCAATTGCTTTAATATCTTCATAATTCTTTAACAGCTTGCTTACTGTGGATATGGTTCGGGTCTTTGCAATCATATTTTTAATATAATCGTATTTTCATGGCTATCCAAAAATTCGCCAAATTGTTGGGGAATCTTTTTAAGAGCTTTCTCGCTGGCGTTCGGTATGACAATTGGGTTTGATTCGTTTGCATGCCTGCATCGGACAAATTTTTTTGACGGCTAAATAATAATGATAATTAATTATTATAGTGTCTAT
>DATGCF010000057.1:0-4744 GCA_035312245.1 Desulfosalsimonadaceae bacterium | reverse complement strand
GCCGGGACATTGTACTTTTGATAATAGGCCTCTTCAAACGGCAGGATCACCGCCATCTGATCCACATACCGCCGGATCTTTTCGATGCGGCCGGACCGCCAGGCCCAAATCTGGGGACTAATATAGTAGAGCACGGAGAGGCCCTGTTTTTTGGCAAGCTTGGCAATATGCAGATTGAAATCCGGAAAATCGATGAGAACCACTAAATCCGGCCGCTCGCCATAAAATATTTTTTTAATCGCCGAAATCCCGCCGAACACTTTGGGGAGTTTGGATATGACCTCGGTAATGCCCACCACGGATATTTCCCGGGCCTCCATCAGAAGCCGCACCCCCTCGGCTTTCAGCCGGTCGCCCCCGATGCCGCAGAAAAATATCTGCGGATCCCGTTTCCGCATGGCGCGGACCAGGTGCGCCCCGTGAAAATCAGCGGAGGTCTCCCCGGCGACAATCAGCACACATTTCTGTGTTTCCCGTTCAGCCATACTTAATTATCCCATGAACCGGCGGCTGGACTCCCGGATTTGGCGTGTAATGCTTAGCGCCGTATTTAATGCCTCCCGGCCCATCTGGCCGGAAACCTCCGGCTCGTCCCGCCTTTTCACAGCATCTAAAAAAGAATGGATTTCATCCCGCAGGGCATCGCCCTTCTCAAAGCTGCGCTCCTCCATCTGCATGCCCGGTACCGGCGCGCTTTCTCCGTCTTCTCCTGGCCATATATGCATAATTGAGCGGTTGGCAAAATCAAGGGATAAATACCCATCTTTTTGGAAAAGCCGGATTTTCCGTTCGCTCTTGCTGGAAATCCGGCTGGCCGTCACATTGGCCACCGCCCCATTCTCAAACTCCAAATGCGCGTTGGCGATATCCACATGATCAGATACCACCGGAGCGCCCATGGCATGGGAGTAGGCAATTTTCGAGCGGACAAAGGTTAAGATGATATCAATATCATGGATCATCAGATCCAGCACAACGCTCACATCCGTTCCCCGGGGCTGGTAGAGGCTCAACCGGTTGGACTCAATAAAAATGGGCTGTTTAACGATGTCCTTGACCGCTTTCACCGCCGGATTAAACCGCTCCAGATGGCCGACCTGCAGGATAAGACCCTTTTTTGCCGCGATCTCAACCAGCTCATCGGCCTCGGCGATGGTGGTAGTCATCGGCTTTTCAACCAGCACATCAACGCCGTTTTCCAAAAATGTCTTGGCGATTTGATAATGATAGGGGGTGGGGACGACGATACTCACCGCATCCACCCGGCCCAAAAGTTCCCGGTAATCGGTCAGCGGCTGGGTACCGTGCTTGTTTGCGATGCTATCGGCCTGCTCCGGGCCTGTATCCACAACACCCACCAATTCCGCCTGCTCGGCATCGGCATATTTTTCCGCGTGAAATTTTCCGAGATACCCGACACCGACCACGCCGGCACGAATTTTAGCCATTTTCTAGATCCCTTGACTGATAATGACGGAAATAGACTAGTTTATGCGTCCGGCCGCTCCGGACGTTTCAGGGCGACAATTGAAATTTTGGACTGATTGGCCATGGCAATCATCTCGGGCTGATCGAAAACCAGGGATTTTCCGGCTTCAATAACCAAAACCGACGCCCCGGCCGCATTCATCGTTTTGATGGTCTGGGAACCCACCGCCGGCACATCAAATCGGAAATCCTGGATCGGTTTGCATACCTTAACCACCACGGCATTGCCGTTTGCCAGTCTGCCGCCGCGGCGGATCGTGCTATCCGTTCCGTCAATCGCCTCAACCGCCAGCACGGAACCATTGGCAACCACCACGCACTGGCCGATATCAAGTTTACCGATCGCCTTTGCCATACGCCAGCCCAGTTCGATGTCCGGCTGCTCATCCTTTGTCGGGGCCCGTTTGGTCCAGCAGCCTTCCTGCGCAAGCAGTTCAGGGAGCAAAAATGTTGAGGGCCGGATGTAGACCCCCTCTTCCTCAAGCGCCTTGGCAAAAAGCCGCAGGACCCGGTCATCATGGGAGTTTTTCCGCATACCGGCATAAAGCGAGATGGCTTTGATATCCGGTCGGATCTCGCCGATAGAACCGGGCTTTTTGATCGCCCCGATCATGACCGCATCGGTTATTTGGTGGCGTTTAAAAAATTTGATCAGCCGTTTGATTTGACCGATATAGATGATTTCCAGCGCTTCCACCCGCTCGGCAAGTGCCGGGTCGGTCTCATTATGATAGCCCACCGCATACACCTGATAGCCTTTTCCCCTGGCTTTATCTGAAAAAATCAACGGAAACGGTCCGCTTCCGGCGATCAAGCCGATGCGCTGTCCCATGCCGACAAGCTACCTTGTAATTCCGCGTTGGGTGGACTTGATGAAATGAACCATATTCAGGACTTCAGGGGTATTTTCCACCTCGGCCAGCACGCGCTCCACCGCCTCATTGACCGTAAGCCCGATTCGGAAAATAATCCGGTAGGCCTTTTTTAAACTGGACAGCGTATTCTCGGAAAATCCATGGCGTTTGAGCCCCACTTTATTCAGACCGTGAAGTGTGGCGCGATCACCGGCAGCCATCACATACGGCGGGATATCCTTGACCACCGCTGATTTCCCGCCAATATAGCCGAAATCCCCTATGCGGACGAACTGATGGATGGCCACCAGGCCGCCGACGATCACATAGTCGCCGATGGTGATATGGCCGGCAAGGGTCGCATTATTGGCGAGGATCACGCCTCTGCCGGTTTTGCAATCATGGGCGATATGGGTATAGGCCATTAAAAAATTATCCTCCCCCACCTCTGTGACCCCGCCCCCGAATTCCGTGCCCCGGTTCAAGGTAGCAAATTCCCGGATAATGGTATTTCGGCCGATTTTGAGATAGGTCTTTTCGCCCTTGAATTTGACCGCCTGCGGCACCGCCCCTATGGAGGCATACTGAAATATCTGGCACCCCGGGGCAATTTCAACATAGGGATCGATGGTGACATGGGGGCCGACCACACAATTGGCGCCGATAGATACGTTATCCCGAATAAGGGCATAAGGCCCCACCTCGACCGTTTCGTCAATTTCCGCCCCTGAATCCACAATTGCCGTCGGATGTATCATTGGTCTCCTCCGATTACCGCCATAATATTCGCCTGTGCAACCTGATGGGCTTCGACATGAGTTTTGCCGGCCATCTTGATCACGTTTGACCGCTGCTTCATGATTTCAACCGTAAATATCAATTGATCCCCCGGCAGCACCGGCTTTCTAAACCTTGCCCCGTCAATACCGGCAAAACAAATCTGATCCTTATCAATCTCAGGCAGGGTTTCATATAAGAGCAGCGCCCCGCTCTGGACCATCCCCTCAACCACCAGCACTCCGGGCATGATCGGTTTGTCCGGGAAGTGCCCCTGAAAAAAAGGCTCATTGATAGATACATTTTTTAAGGCAACTATCCGTTGGCCCGGAGTCACCTCCAGCACCCGATCCACAAGAATAAAAGGATACCGGTGGGGAAGCACTGACAGAATTTTCCGAATATCATATGCCGGGGTCATTTCCTGAAGCCCTGAACCCAATCGATTAAATCACCTGCTATCATTTTGCCGGGTATCCTCGGTGCCGGTCAGATTTTTGACCGCCGCCTCAAGCTTTTCAATCCGTTTTTTAAGATCCGGCAGCCGGGGAATGATCCGGTGGACTTTCAACCACTGCCGGTGCGGCATTTCCGGAGTGCCAGAGACCACCTGGCCCGCCTCCACGGACCGCGTCACGCCGGCCTGGGGCCCGATCGTGGCAAAATCGCCGATCTCGATATGGCCGCCCACACCCGCCTGCCCGGCCACAGTGACATTTTTTCCGACACTTGTGCTGCCGGCAATTCCCACCTGGGCGACGATCAGGGAATTTTCCCCGATGGTCACGTTATGGCCGATATGCACCTGGTTGTCGGTTTTCACGCCCTGTTTGATCCAGGTACGGCCGAAAGTGGCCCGGTCAATGGTATTGCAGGCCCCGATCTCCACATCATCGTCAATCTGAACGATACCCACCTGCGGAATTTTGAAATGCCGCTCCCCATCCGGTACAAACCCGTAGCCGTCACTGCCGATGACCGTTCCGGAATGAATAATCACCCGGCAGCCAATGCAGCAGTTAGCATAGATCGCTACATTCGGGTAAACTTCCGTGTCATCCCCGATTCGCACGCCATCTCCCACTGTGACCCCGGGATGAAGCCAGACCCGGTCCCCGATAGCCACGTTGTCGCCGATGACCGCTCCCGGCCCAATCGATACATCCCGTCCGGACTGGAAATTGGCGCCGATACAAGCCCTTGGGCTGATGCCGGAAGCCGGCCGGATTTTCGGGAAAAACCAATACAAGGCCCGGGCAAAGGTCAAACGCGGAAATTCGGAGTATACCAGATTTGCTGACACAGGAGAAGTTAAACTACGGGGAACAATGACTGCGGCAGCGGCTGAATCATCAATTCGTTTGAGGATTTTGGTGTTTTCCGCAAACGTGATGTCATCTTGCCCGGCCGCATCAAAGGGGGCAATGCCCCGTATGATCCGCTGGCCATCACCGGCCAGATCCCCGCCGATGATATCCACCAGGTCGGCTAGTGCAATCCCCATGTCAAACAACCCCCAGCCGGCTTAGCAAGCGAACGGCAATCCCTGATTTTCGAAAGCTTTCGAATTTATTACGAATCCGAATAGGTGGCATTATATTTTTCAATCAGCTTATCGGTGATGT
>DATGCF010000056.1:0-3400 GCA_035312245.1 Desulfosalsimonadaceae bacterium | reverse complement strand
TCTCGGGGCATTGATCGAAAAACAGATGGCCACGCCGGACTACTATCCGCTGACCTTGAATGCCCTGGTCAATGCCTGCAACCAGAAAAACAACCGGAACCCGGTCTTGAGTCTGGATTCTTCGGAAGTGGAGCGCGCCCTAAATTCGCTTCGGGAGCAGCGCCTGGTCTGGCAGGTCCGGACGCATGGGAGCCGCGCACCGAAATACGAACAAAACCTCAATGATTTCGCCGATTTTTCCAGGCGGCAGCTGGCCCTGATCTGCGAACTGCTGCTGCGCGGCCCCCAGACCCCGGGCGAGTTGCGCACCCGGGCTTCCCGATTGATTGAATTTCAGGGGGTGCGGGCAGTCGAGTATACCTTGACAAAGTTAATGGAACACGAAAAAGGGCCCTTTGTTATCCAATTGCCCCGCCGACCCGGGCACAAGGAAAATCGCTACGCCCACCTGTTCGCCGAAGTCGATGAAGAAACTGAGTCCGCCACCGAGGCTTCTGTGGCCGCCCCCGACGTCCAGACCGTTTCCGCCGGCGACAACGCTCGCATAGAAGCACTCGAGCAGCAGGTCAGTGAGCTTTCCGAACAACTGCGGCAATTGGCCGAGGAATTTCGAGCGTTCAAGGCGGAATTTGAGTAGGATTCAATCCGTTCCCCCCCGCCTCCGGCTATCCAGCACCGGCGGTCGTCGGCCGGTTCAATCGGGTACCAGCCGTTTCGCTTATCAATTACTGTAAATTCAGTGCCTTCGTGCAGCGTTTGAGGCCCCGATATTTTGTCTAATCTCGAATCGCATTAGTGAGACCTATGAATGATAAACCAGACAACAATTCTGCCCCTGTTGACGAAATCATAGACCGGCGAACAGGAGTGGGCGTTAGTTCTGTGGTCAGCGGGTGGCAGGCTTTTCTTACCCGGTTTCTGGAGCAGATGGATCCGTATCTGCAGCCAGGGAAAATCATTACTTTTCAGCATCTGCGCGGTTTGGAAATCCGGCGGTTTGAGGAAATTGTGCGCACCATCCACATTTCCGAGGACGTGTGCGGAGTTTATCTGCCGCCCAGTGTGCGCAATCAAATGCTTTATACCAATCAGGGCAATGATATCCCCGCGAGTGAATCCGAACCCCGGGATGACGGGTCTGTTTTATTCACCCGTCCGTTATCTCATGACACCATTGTTAATGTTCTGCTGGCACACCTGCCGTGCACACCGGCTGTTGACGTATATGACCGGGGCGCCTTACTGGCGGGATATGCCTATGATTCCATTGAAGACTGCCTGTTATCTATTGATAAAATTATAAAAACCCACCTGAAATAGAAACCTTCCCACAAAGGATCTCGGGAAGAAAGAGAACGGCTGGGAAATTGGAGCCGTGCGTGGGATCAAGCCTTGATTTGTGATTTAATATTTTTATTCATGAATATCCAAGGTTTTGACCCCCTTAGATTGCATAGGTTGAGCCCAGAATTGCTGATTTGCATGGGCACAGTCTTGACCTCCGGAAATCCCGTCATAATATTTGAATCCTATACTGTTTATTTATGAGGCAGGAGGATTCCATGACGGCTAATAACAAACATGACCGCCCGGATGCGGGGTGGCGATTCGACAACAGCTATGCCCGGCTGCCGGAGGCTTTCTATGCCCGGCTCGACCCGGTGCCGGTGCGCGAGCCGAAACTCGTGGTTTTTAACGCCGAGCTGGCACGGATTCTCGGGTTGAATGCCGATGTCCTGAACAGCGACGAGGGCGCCGCCATCTTCTCCGGAAATACGCTTCCCAAGGGGGCCGAGCCCCTTGCCCAGGCCTATGCGGGGCATCAGTTCGGCTCTTTCACCATGCTGGGCGACGGGCGCGCGATACTGCTCGGCGAGCAGGTGACACCGGAAGGAGAGCGCTTTGACATCCAGCTCAAAGGGTCCGGCATGACCCCGTTTTCACGAAGGGGGGACGGGCGCGCGGCACTGGGGCCCATGCTTCGGGAGTATATTATCAGCGAGTCCCTCCATGCCTTAGGGGTTCCCACGACCCGCAGCCTTGCGGTTGTTACCACCGGGGAGCCGGTGTACCGGGAAACCGCCCTGAAGGGGGCGATTCTCACCCGAACGGCATTGAGTCACCTTCGCGTGGGCACTTTCGAGTATGCCGCGGCCAGGGGCGACCTTGACAACCTCCGCGCGCTGGCTGATTACACAATCCAGCGGCACTTTCCCCATCTGGCTGCGGATGCGAACCCTTATCTCGCCCTGCTTGCCGAGGTTTCGGACCGGCAGGCATCCCTTGTCGCCCGATGGATGCTGATCGGTTTCATCCATGGCGTTATGAATACCGACAATACGTCCCTTTGCGGTGAAACCATTGATTACGGCCCCTGCGCGTTCATGGACGCCTACGACCCGAATACCGTCTTCAGTTCCATCGATTTCCACGGCCGATACGCCTACGGCAGGCAGCCGCAGATCGTCCAGTGGAATCTTGCCCGGTTTGCCGAGGCGCTGCTGCCGATCATTGACGAGGAACCGGAAGCGGCCGCGGCAATGACAAAAGAGAAACTTTCCCGGTTTCCGGAGGCCTTTCGCGACTACTGGCTGGCGGGCATGAGGGCCAAGCTGGGCCTGATGACCACGGAAGCGGATGACGGCGCCCTCGCGGCGGATCTGCTCGATGTGATCAACCGGCACGGCGCGGATTTTACCAACACCTTCCGCGCTCTGGCATCCGATCCCCTGCCGGAAACCGCCATGTTCGAGGCCCGGGATTTCAAGGAATGGCATGAACGCTGGCGGGTCCGGCTCAGCCGTCAGCCCGGTTCGTGGGAGGCATCCCGCAGGCTTATGTACAGCGCCAACCCGGCGGTCATTCCCCGAAACCACCGGGTGGAAGAGGCCCTGGAAGCGGCTGTGGAGCGGGCTGATTTCACGGTTATGGAAAAACTGATGGAGGTGCTGTCCCAGCCCTTTGAGGACCCGCCGGAAGCCGCCGGCTATCACCTGCCGGCACCGCCGTCGGCGCAGCCCTATCAAACCTATTGCGGCACATGAACCGGAAATTCAGGGGACACCATACTCAATTGTCGACACTTCGAATAATTAAGTATGGTGTCCCCTGAATAACAAAAAGCATGAGAGGATTTGATGAAGATCGCAGCCGTCCAAATGAAAGCCGACCTCGCGAACGTGAACGCCAACCTGGCTAAGGCGGAAAGACTTGCCGGCGAGGCGTTCCGGTCTGGGGCCGAATGGGTGATCCTGCCGGAATTCTTTACCTCCGCGGTGGGATTCAGCCCGAAGATGACAGAAGCGGCCCTTCCCCTGGACGGGCCGGCCATGGCCATGCTCAAATCCGTGGCCGCAAGGCACGGCGGTACGATCGGGGGGTCCTACATCGCCTGGCGGGC
>DATGCF010000055.1:0-3603 GCA_035312245.1 Desulfosalsimonadaceae bacterium | reverse complement strand
ATAAGAAAGCCCGGGAACTGGCGGATCTGTTCACCGAAAACTTCGAACAATACAAGGACTTCGTTGATAACCAGGTGTATTGCGCCGGGCCAGTCAAATAGCGCAGGTATTCGAAACCTAAATTGAGGCGAAAAGAAGCCTGAGGATACCCCGCTTACGGATGGAACCGGGCGCAAGGTTTTGATATTTCCAGTTTTATCTCACCATTATGACAAATGAGGAAAAGCATGCCGGGTTCAGCCAAATTTGATTATGACTACATCGTGATCGGATCGGGTTTCGGCGGCAGTGTGTCTGCGCTACGATTGACGGAAAAAGGATATCGCGTAGGCGTGCTCGAAAAGGGTAAGCGCTGGCAGACCGAAGATTTTCCCAAGACAAACTGGAATTTAAGAAAATATTTATGGATGCCGGCATTAGGGCTTTACGGCATCCAAATGCTGACCCAGCTCAAGCATGTATTGATTTTCCACGGGGGCGGCGTGGGCGGCGGCAGCCTTGTGTACGCCAATCAGCTGCTGGTTCCATCGGATGCCGTTTTCAAGCGAGACGAATGGGGGCCGGGAGACTGGAAGGGTCGCCTGATGCCCCACTATGCAGCGGGCCGAAAAATGCTGGGCGCCAATCCCAGCCCCTATGTGGGCGAAGCGGACCGGTGCCTCCGACAGGTAGGTATCGACATGCGGGGCGATGACACGTTTCACCAGAATGATGTGGGCATCTACTTCGGCACCCCGGACAAAACCGTGCCAGATCCCTATTTCGGGGGGAAAGGGCCGGAGCGCACCGGCTGCACATTCTGCGGGGCCTGCATGATCGGATGCCCGGTGGGGGCCAAAAACACCCTGGACAAGAACTACCTGTATCTGGCCGAACAGATGGGCGCCGACATCATTCCCGAAACCCTGGTTACCGGCGTCCATCCCCTGTCCGAGGGCTATGCGGTGATGACCCGCAAATCCACGGGCATCCAGCATCCGCGCAAAACCTACCGGGCTCGCGGCGTGGTGTTTTCCGCAGGCGTGATGGGCACGGTCAAACTGCTTTTGAAATGCCGCCAAAGGGGCCTTCTTCCAAACCTTTCCAATCAACTCGGCAATTACATCCGGACAAACTCAGAGGCGCTTCAAGGGGTTTGTTCCCGGAGAAAGGATGTGGACTGGAACGACCAGATCGCTATCACCTCCGGCATCTATGCCGATGACGCCACTCACATCGAAATGGTGCGCTTCAACAAGGGAAGCGACGTGCTGATGAACCTTTTCGTGCCCATGACCAACGGCGGCAAGTATCCCCGGCCGGTTCATTTTTTGGGTATGGTCGCCCGCCACCCCCTGCGGTTTCTAAAAACCCAGTGGCCGCTTGGCTGGTCGGGAACCACAACGGTTGTGCTGGTGATGCAGACGGATGAAAACCACCTGAAGATGGATTACAGGCGCCGCTGGTGGCGGCTCGGCGGACACAGCATGAACACCGCCGTACCGCCGGGCAAGCAGCGGTCACCGGGCTACATTCCCATCGCAAATGAGGTTACCCGGCGGCTTGCGGATAAAATGGACGGCTATCCGGTGGCTGCCATTCCGGAAGCCGCGTTTAACGCTTCCACGACCGCCCATATTCTGGGCGGCTGCTGCATGGGCGAATCCCCTGAAAAAGGGGTGGTTGGATTCAACGGCGAGGTTTTCGGCTATCCCAATCTGTTTGTGGCGGACGGCTCTGTCGTGCCGGCCAACCTTGGGGTGAACCCGAGTCTCACCATTACGGCCCTGTCCGAATACATCATGAGCCAGCGTCCGGAAAAATAGCCCCGCCCTTTGTTTCAGGCCTCGGTGTCAAGTTTTCCGTCAAATAGCTGGTACAATGCCACCCGCCTGATTTTTCGCCTGATTTGCCTCTAAAAGAGTTGACCGGAATACCTTCCTGTGCTTTAACCGTATGAACTGTCCGGCCCGGGAGCATCTGTTTGCCGCCAACCCGATTGATGATCCTGTGCTGCTTTATTGGCGACCATCTATAGTCTGCAGGAACTGACAATAACTTTTACGGAATACAGATCGATCCGGAAATAACTTCGGGACAAGTATATTCGACGATTTGCAGGCGAATACCTTTTGGGGCTTAATCCACATCCAAAAAAGGAGGGAAATGTGAAATCTTTTGTAACACCGAAAATGGCCTTGTGCATGATTTTTTTCTTTGTCCTCAACATCATCGGCTGCAGCAGCGGGGGCAGTTCGGGAGGCAGTGATGATAATCTATCCGCTAAAGCCAGCCTTGAAGAGAATCTGACAACATTCAACACCGCCGCCACCTGGGTCACAGAAGACATGGCGGCACTTTATAAAACGATAGGGGAGCTCAATACGGCGATTGAAACAGATGATGCAAGCCCTGAAAAAACCGAGGAAGTCGGCGGTCTTGTGGACCAATTCGGCTATGATGCGGACGCCTTGATGGCCAGCATCGAGACCATGGACCAGGCGGAGGCGGAAATTCAGGAGGCGATCGGTACGGAAACCGGCGTTACCTCAATCGCTGTCAGCACCGCCATCGGGGTCGGCCTGACCATCTACGGACTGTATTCCTTTGGCAGCAAGATGAAGGAATACAGCGACGACATGACAGAACACAGGAAAGAGCGGGATGAGGCCGCAGATGGCGTGATGAACAACGAGGACGGCGCTCTGGAAAAGTTTGAACAGAAAAATAAGGATATGGGTGATACCGGCCGGAAAGCGGCCGAGGAAGTTACTACTAAGATAGCCTCGGATATAATGCTCACCCCGGTTAATCCGTCTTCAACCACCGGCGTGATCATCAAACATATCGCCGGCAACAAGCTGCAGGACGGATTAAAGGTAATAAGCACCACTGAAGAATGCAAAGACGGCTATGACAGCCCGGGATGCAAAATCGGCGTTGACGTGACCGATGACGAGGACAGCGCGGCCGCGCCTGCCGGCAATACCACCGTAGTGATTACCGGCGACGGCCTGACCCGGACAGTTGATGAAAAAAATATTACCGAGGATACCTACGAGGAGATCACCTTTGATCCCCTGCCGATTGCCGATGCCGCCGATGAAATGCTGCCGTCGGACGATGATGAACCCGGGGATAAGGATGACCCAAAAGATGAACCGGGCGATGACGAGGAACCCGGAGACGAGCCCGGGGACGACGATGACATTCCGGCACCGGCAATGGATCTTTCTTTTGCAAAGGCGAGTGAAGATACGGATTCCATCACCTACAATGTCGCGGCAGCGGTTTCAGGCGTCACCGAGCGGACCTCTGTAACAATTTCCTTTCAGAATGCAGCGACGTCAGGTTCCACGAAAACCATTTCAGAGGACAGCACCGTGATCTGGTCCGTCACTGTATTGGATAAAGATGCCGTTGTCACAGTTAGCCGGAGCGATACAGGCGAAAGCGAGCCTATAACCCTGCCGGGGAAAACGATCAATTACGACGGGACTTACAAAGGCACGGCGACAACTACCTTTGAGGGGAAGGACTGCTTTTGCGTTGACAGCGCTACACTTACCGTGTTTGTAAGCGGCAGCACCTTAAGCGGCTCTGTTACGGGAACCCTTTCCGGCA
>DATGCF010000054.1:0-11930 GCA_035312245.1 Desulfosalsimonadaceae bacterium | reverse complement strand
GAAATGACACGCGAGCAAATTTCTGTCCAGCCCAACCGCTCACCTGCCGCAATACGCCGGAACCCGCTGACAATTCGATATGCGGATGCTTTGGCCGGCGATAAAATAGGCGGGTTGATGAATCCAATCGCTTGAATGGATGCGGCGAGCTGCGGATCGGATGGCGACGTTGAGATTTTGTAAGTCTCATCTGTCTGATCGATCCGGTCAAGGCGGACAGCGGCGAGGCTAAAATTCATATGTTTTCCCGACAAGGGAATTAAGAGCATCCATATATTTTTGTCGGGTATTTTCAATGACCTCCTCCGGGAGGGTCGGGGCGGGCGGCGTCTTGTCCCAGTCAAGGGAAAGCAGGTAGTCTCTTAAATACTGCTTATCATAGCTCGGTTGGGGACCGCCGGGCTGATAGCTCGCCTTTGGCCAGAATCTCGAAGAATCGGGGGTCAACACTTCATCGATCAGGAGTAGTTGATCGCCGTCGTAGCCGAATTCGAATTTCGTATCAGCGATGATGATATCTTTTTCCTCGGCGATGGCCGCCCCTTTTTGATAAATGGAAAGGCTCAGATCGCGAATGTGCTCCGCCGTCTGCTGGCCAATCAAGTCGACCACGGCTTCAAATGTGATATTGATATCATGTTCCCCGGACTCCGCTTTGGTGGAAGGGGTAAAAATCGGTTCAGGCAGGGGATCCGATTCCTTGAGGCCCGCCGGCAGATTAATGCCGCAAATTTCTCCGGTTTTCTGGTAGGCTTTCCATCCGGATCCGGAAATATAGCCCCGGACAACGCATTCCACGGGCAGCGGCTCGGTTTTTTTAACCAGCATGCTTCGATCTTTTAAAGCCTCCTTGTAAGGGTGGCAGGTCTCCGGATAGGCATCCACATCACTGGTTATAACGTGATTGGGGACAAGTGCCGCCATTATATCAAACCAGAAAAGCGAGATGCGGTTTAGTATTTTCCCCTTATCCGGGACTGGATTGGGCATGACCACATCAAATGCAGAAATACGATCCGTGGCCACCATCAGCAGCTGATTGCCTAAGTCATAGATATCCCGGACTTTTCCCTGTCGCGTCAACTCAAGATTCGAAAAATCCGTCTGAAATATCGCCTGTCCCATAAAAACGTGTTTTTCCCCCTATTGTAAATTTTCAGGCATTTAAATGCCGGCTATGTCGTGTACTGTTTGTGGAATTCGTTAATATAGCGTTTCAAGATGGTGTATGCTTCCGGCGGCACTTCAAGGAATTCAATACCGGACTCGAACTTATTTTCCTTGCCGCGGTTGCAGTAAACCACTTTGCCCCGAATATCGACGAGATCATCTTCCATGCCGATGGAGAGCAGCACCACATATTTGCTCTCGATCGGTTCATGAGTTTCCAACTGGAGACCGGTTTCGCTGATATTCAGGGTCCGGCCCATCCCCTGCATCCATTCCTTGCCATCTGAATCCAGACATACATAGGAAATTAGATTCAGGGAGTCATAACGCTCATGTCGTCTTTTATTCTCTGTCATTTGATACCCCTCGCCTTATTAGTCTGATAATAGTTATCCCCTCACGGCCCTTAAATCTCTATCCTATATCTAAAATTTAATTATAAAAAAATAATTTGCACATCGCTGATGCGCTATTGATCTGTCTGCCCCACGTTCATCGTGTTAAAAAACCGCCGGGTTGTCACCGATATCGAGGTGGCGGTATGTTGAATCAAATTCTTAAATGTTTGACTCATCCGATTAAATTCCTCTCTCACCGGTTTCAAATCAAGAGGCGCGTATTCAAAATCCGGAGAGACGTATAGGGAAGCGGAATGCGGTTCATGGGATGTATTTAAAAAGGGTATATGCCCGATAATGTCATTCGGTCCGAGTTGGCACAATTCGATAAAGCTTTTATTTGAATGGCGAACGACAACGGCCTGTCCGTTCTGTATCTGATAGACCGCATCGTCCTGGTTCTGGTAGTTAAATGCTTGGAAATCCTCGCCCCGGTTTTTGGCTTGCGCGCCATTGAGTATGGCCTTGGCAGAGTTTGTGGTAATCTGCCGCAGACGGTTATCCAATGAGGCCAGGATTAACTGGAAGACCGGGGACAACTCGGAAAATTCCTTAAATAACAGGTCATAGTCCATTACCCCTAACTGGACCTCCGTGACTGCTACAACGGTGGCACTTCGCTGCAGGCTACCCTTTCGCATAAATGAGCCAATACTGCCGATAAACGCCCCATCGGAAAGACGGTTGATAGGGACACGGCCCTCCGGCAGCAGTCGAATCACCTCCACTTTACCCTGCAGTACGACCCAGAACCAGTTACCGTATTTTTCCTGGTAAACAATCTCTTTGCCCGCAGGGAATTCCTCTTCATCCACGACATATATATAGTCTACCAGGGGGCCCTTAATAACCGGCAGGCCGGAGTCTTCATCCGATTCAGCACCGGCTTTCGTTTTTTCTTCACCCTCGCCGATGATTTCTATTTCTCCATCATCCACCATTCGCAAGGCATCCAGAATAATTTCCATGCGGCTTTTCTTAATGATCCGTTCGCAGGTCACAGGTTCGTCGATGAACTCATAATCTGCGTCAATCCATCCAAAAAGCCGATTCAACGCATCAAGCCCATTGTATTCGCCCGCCTCTGCATTCACCGGATTGCCGTCGATGATATAGATGCGGCCAGGATGGGCCAATCGGTCAGTTGTCAATTTCAATATACCGGTACTGGCGTTACCGCCTAGCAATTGGAGCAACTCGCCCAATCCGATAAATTTAAGGCTTCCTTTTAGAACGATATTGGATTCCATGATTACTTACCTTGCGCCCATTGAAATTCTTTCTGCAAATGCTGCAGGGTTAACTTCATAACCCGGGACAGCGTATTGCCGACGCCTTCACCGGTCAAGGCACTGGCGGTAAAACTTGGCACCTTCAATTGCCGGTTCAGCTCATGATCCATCTTTTCAACCGGCATCAACGGGAATCCCTGTTCTTCCAAATCCCGTTTATTATACTGAAGTACCAGGGGAATTCGTCTGATATCAATTCCCATTTTTTTAAGACTCTGATGAAGGTCTTTCAGGGAGAGCATATTTTTTTCTCTTCGCACTTTAAGGGAGTCTGCCACAAAAATCACCCCGTCCACCCCCTTTAGGACCAATTCCCGGGTCGCGCGATATTGAACCTGCCCGGGCACCGTATATAGCTGGGCTTTTATTTCACATCCTTTAATTTTGCCGAGCCCAAGCGGCAGAAAATCGAAAAACAACGTACGGTCGCCATGCGTGTCAATTGAAATCATTTTGCCTGCGACCTGCTTGGTATAATTGTTATGGATAAATTCCAAATTGGTGGTCTTGCCGCTACGCCCGGGTCCGTAATAAACAATCTTGGCTTGGATTTCCCGGCTTTTAAGATTCAGTACCGCCATAAGTAATATGATCTCCGGCCTGTGGATTTAACAATATTGTCATCATGTCCAATGGCATCTATGTTTGAATGCTAAGAATTTTTATTTCCAGACTGTAATCGCCTTTTTTCGGTCCGGCGTTGATAGTTACCTTTGAAGAAACATAGCCGATTCCGGAAAATATCGCCATGGGCGAATAGAATATCATCCCATTGAGTTGATCCCCAACGCTTAGGCCTTCGATAAGTTTTTGGTCTTTTTTGGGGACCAGCATCTTCAGGTATTTGCCCGCCTGAAAGCTGACTTCCAGCTCAACCGCCTCACCCTTTCGCGGCCCCCTGGGCAGATTAAACCGGGTGGAATTGATATCCAGAATTTCTTCATCATCCACCTGGGACTCCGGCTCGAGGTCCTTCTGAATTTTATCACGTGAAATCCTGGCATCAAGGCCGCTTTTCTGAACAAGCTCCTCAAAATAGGCGCGGACACTGTTGACTTCACTAAGCGTCAATACATTTCCGGACATCCACTGTTTTACCCGGCCCAGGGCTTTATCGACCTCATTCTGTTGCAGCCAGCACCAGACAATGTTTTTGGCCGCATCCAGCCGCAACGAATCATAAGAAAGCAGGCGGGTCAATTCCTCTATGGCCTGATCATACTGTCCGAATTTCGCAAGGGCGACCGCGCCGGCCAATGATGAGGAACCCTTGGCCTCGGGGTCATCCTCAGTAATCATTTCCTTGATAACAGATCGCGCGTCCTCAGAGACCTTCGGTGGGTTTGGGGTTGCAAACTCGGTCTCCATTTTGGCATAGAGGAAATCGATTTTATCGGCGATTTTTTTCAGCAGGCTGTCTTTGTTTTTAATGTTTTGGGTGGATTCAATTAGCGTCTGGACGTTTTTATAGGCATCCAGGGCCTCATTTAATAGCCCTTGGGACTTATATAGTTCCGCTTCCTTAATTAAAGACTTGACTTTTTCCCCAAAATTCATTTTTGCCCTAAGCCGGAATCCGTTATCTAGAAAAATGAAGTCTCAATAGGCATGGCATATCCGTTTGACTTTCCGCCAGATGGAATAAAGCCAACACCTAAATTGAGCGTTTCAAATTTTTAAAAAGTAAATTTTCTTATTCTTTTTAAGAAGTTGAAGCATTTTTCAGTTTAAAAATTTGGAACCCTCCGGGATTTCCAATTTCACCGCATCTACTGCGGCAAACTTGAAAATCGCTCAATTTAGGCAATAATATCTGCTTGATAATTGTTAATTAGATTATCCTCATTTAAACGATTTCTCAAGAAAATTCTTAATCTATCAGCATTTCCAATTGGAGACAAGGCACACGGACAATGATTCTGCGGCAAAAATGGAGAATCGCATCGCAAATATCGGCGTTTAATAGAGGCCGCGTGATCATCCAGCATTGCAAGCGTTTCGATCAACTATAAATTCGCCAATTCTTTACCCTTAACCATAGTTATTGTCAAGGGATTAAAGAAAAAATTGAATAAATCTGGAATGATATAGTCATGCCCGGTCATGTATTTTTTATTGACACAGTTTTGCATTACTCATAGCTTATAAGAATTGATTCAGATTGAAGAATATATCTTTTCACGTCTTAGAAAGAGGAGTCGGCCATGGATAAAAAGGTAACCGTTGTCGGTGCGGGAAATGTCGGCGCAACCACAGCCCAGCGGCTTGCTGAAAAGGAATTGTGCGATGTGGTGCTGATTGATGTGGCGGAAGGCCTGCCCCAGGGAAAGGCCCTGGATCTTCGGGAGGCCGCGCCCATAGAAAAACATGATGCCGTCATTGAGGGCAGCAACGGCTATGAAGCGTCTGCCGGATCTGACATTGTGATCATCACCGCGGGCATTCCCCGGAAACCCGGGATGAGCCGGGATGATCTGTTAAAAACCAATACCAACATTATGAAATCGGTTGCCGCTGAGGCGGCCAAACATTCACCGGACAGCATCCTGATCATCGTCAGCAACCCCCTAGATGCCATGTGCCACGTGGCCATGGAAACCAGCGGTTTTTCCAGACAGCGCGTTATGGGGATGGCCGGCGTGCTGGATTCAGCCCGGTTCAGAACCTTTATCGCCATGGAACTAAACGTTTCGGTGGAAAATACCCATGCCTTTGTTTTGGGTGGCCATGGCGACACCATGGTTCCCCTGCCCAGGTTTTCGACGGTTGCCGGTATTCCCATCACGGAATTGCTTTCCAAGGAGCGGATTGAGGCATTGGTGGATAGGACCCGGAAAGGAGGCGGGGAAATCGTCAGCCTCTTAAAAACCGGAAGCGCCTTTTATGCGCCCGCCTCAGCGGCCGCCGAAATGGCTGAAGCCATTTTAAAGGACAAAAAGAAGATTCTCCCCTGTGCCGCCTATCTTGAGGGCGAATACGGGATCTCGGATATTTTCATGGGTGTACCGGCTAAACTCGGCACCCGTGGCATTGAAGATATTATTAAAATACAGCTGACTGAGGCAGAAAAAACCGATCTGAACAGCTCAGCCGAGGCGGTCCGGAATCTTATGGCCGAGATCCGGCAGCTGACATAATTTGTAACGGTTAACCTCTGACTTAGTCGGCATTCAGAGTTTTTTGAATATTTTCGGCTGCCCGGCGATTCATGCCGGGCAGACCGGCAAGCTCTTCCACAGAGGCGGCCTTAATTTTCTGAATGCTCTTGAAATGTTTGAGCAGCACCGCCTTGCGTTTCTCCCCGATGCCTTGAATCCCGTCCAGGCGCGAACGTAAGGCCGTCTTGGTCCGCTTCTGCCGGTGATAGGTAATGGCATAGCGATGCGCCTCATCCCGGATCCGCTGAATAAAATACAATACGTCCCTATGGGCAGTTAAATTGAGCGGGTTTCGGCGGCCGGGGACATAGACTTTATCACTGGTCTCCCCCCTGTCCGGGTCCGCCTTGGCAATGCCGATGGCCGGAAATTCCTGGAGAAGCCCCAGTTTATCCAGCACGGAGACGGCGATATTTAACTGGCCCTTGCCGCCGTCAATCACCAAAAGGTCCGGTAAGACATCTGTGGCGGTATGGCCTGGAGCGAATCGCCGTTCCAGCACTTCCCTCATGCAGGCGTAATCATCGGCCTGATCCACATTCCGGATGATATAGCGCCGGTATTCGGATTTATTCGGCACCCCGTCCTCGTAGACCACTATGCCGGCCACCAGTTCCTGTCCGGAAATTCCGGAATTGTCCACACATTCAATCCGCCTGGGAGAGCGCTCCAGCCGAAGCTCCTGCCGCAGGCCTTCCAGCAGGGATTGATTGGCCATTTCGGCCTCGATCCGCTGGGAAAGTCGGGTTCGCGCGTTTTCTTCGGCCATGCGGATCAGCCGGACCTTATCCCCGCGTTTCGGATGGTGAAGACCGACTTTTTTGCCTTTTTTTTGGGAAAGCCATTCTTCGTATAAGGATTTATCCTCATGCTCGCAGGGAATTAGAATTTCTTTGGGAAAATCTGATGCATCTTCATAGTGCTGTTTCAGGAAGGCGCCGATAATTTCGGGATCAGTGGCCGTGTCTTCATCTACCCGAAAATCCTTCGCCCCCTGCATAAACCCGTTTCTAACGAACATAACCCAAAGCAGGGTGTATGGCGGATCGCTGGCCATGCCGATGACATCCCGATCCACGAAATCAGTGGTTACTGCCACCTGTTTTTCAAAAGTTTTTTCTATGGCAAACAGCTTATCCCTAAGCTGGGCGGCTTTTTCATATTCCTGACGCTCAGCGGCTGCCGCCATTTCGAGTCTGATCTTGGCGGGTAATTCCGAGGTGCGGCCGTTTAGAAACATGCGCACCTCATTAACGATATCATGGTATGCCGACCGACTCACCGATTTGCAGCAGGGCGCCAGGCAAAGTCCCATCTGGTAATACAGGCAGGGCCGGCTCCTGAGCTTGACCCGGGTGGCCGTGCATTTCCTGAGCCGAAAGGTTTTATGGATAAGCTTTAGGGTCTGACGGACTGCACTGGCGGAGGCGAACGGGCCGAAATACACCGCCCCGTCGTTTCGAATCTTTCGAACCACCTGAAGACAGGGATAATCGCTTTTCATATCCAGCCGCAGGGACGGATACCGCTTATCATCCTTTAAAATAACATTATAGCGGGGCCGGTGTTTTTTGATCAGGTTGGATTCTAATATCAGGGCCTCTTTTTCGGAACTGGTCTGGATGGTTTCAAAACTAGCGATCTGCTCTACCAGCACGCCGGTTTTGATATCGGTGTGCCGGCTGCCGCTAAAATAAGAAGCCAACCGGTTTTTGAGATTTGCGGCTTTGCCTACATAGATAATCCGCTGCTGGGCATTTTTCATGATGTAGACGCCCGGGCCCGAGGGCGCGGCAGCCGCTTTGTCTTTAAGGGAAGATGTCATGACGGATAATTTCTCGTCGGTTACGGACTTGCTTCAAAATCAAAAACCATCAGCTTTTTCAGGCCATTGACTTGATCCCTGAGCTTGGCCGCTTTTTCAAACTCCAGATCCTTGGCCGCCTGATGCATTTCCTTTTCCAGCCGCTTGATTTTGACCTCCAGGTTGTCACGCGAGGTATAATCCGTGAGCGATTCTGCCACTTGCTCTCCCGCATGCCCGGCCGGCTGATGATAAATGTGTTCAAACCCGGAGGCGATTTTTTTATCAATGGTGGCCGGTGTAATGGCGTGTTTTTCATTGTACGCGGTCTGAATCTCCCGGCGGCGGTTGGTCTCATTCGTCGCATTTTTCATGGATTCAGTGATCACGTCCGCATACATCAGCACCGTGCCGTTCACATTGCGCGCCGCCCGCCCGCAGGTCTGAATGAGGGAACGGGTGGAACGCAGAAATCCCTCTTTGTCTGCATCCAGAATTGCCACCATTGAAACTTCAGGGATATCCAGCCCCTCCCTCAGCAGGTTGATGCCCACGAGCACGTCAAACTCGCCCAAGCGAAGATCCTGGATAATGTCAATGCGCTCCAGGGTTTTGATATCCGAATGCAGATATTTGACCCGAATCCCAAGGTCAGCATAGTATTCGGTCAGATCCTCGGCCATGCGCTTGGTCAGGGTCGTCACCAGCACCCGCTCATTTCGCTCGATTCGTTGACGGATTTCATCCAGCAAATCATCCACCTGGTTGGCGGCGGGTTTGAATTCGATGGCCGGATCCACCAGCCCGGTGGGCCGAACGATCTGCTCGACCACCGCATTGCCGCTGTTTTCCATTTCATAATGGGCCGGCGTAGCGGAGACATATATTACCTGAGAGACGCGGGCGTTGAATTCGTCAAACCGCATCGGCCGGTTATCCAAGGCCGAAGGCAAGCGGAAGGCATAATCCACAAGGGTCTGTTTCCGCGACCGGTCGCCTTTATACATGCCGCCTATTTGGGGAATTGTGATGTGGCTTTCATCAATAAACACCAAAAAATCGTTCGGAAAATAATCCAGGAGGGTCGGCGGCGGCTCTCCGGCGGAGCGGCCGGTAATTTGGCGGGAATAGTTCTCAATGCCATTACAATAGCCGAGCTCATGGATCATCTCAATGTCAAAATTCGTCCGTTCCTCGATGCGCTGGGCTTCAATATATTTCCCGTTATCCAGAAAATGCTTGATCCGATCCTTAAGCTCCGCCTTAATCGCTTCGATGACCCGTTTGCGGGTGCGCTGTCGGGTCACATAATGGCTGGCCGGGAAAATGGTCACCCGGTCCAGGGAGAGCAAAGTATTGCCGGTCAGCGGATCGATTTCCGCCATGGCATCGATTTCATCACCGAAGAATTCGATCCGGATGGCGACCTCGTCCTCATGCGCCGGAAAAATTTCGACCCGATCACCGCGCACCCGGAACACGCCCCGGTAAAAATCCGTGTCATTTCTTTCATATTGAATATTTACCAGATCAGAAAGGATCTGATCCCTTGATATTTCAGCGCCCACGTCAAGATCGAGCCGCATGGCCAGGTAATCCTCAGGCGCACCCAACCCGTAGATGCAGGAGACGCTTGCCACGACAATGACATCGCGCCTGGACAAAACCGATCGCGTAGCGGAATGGCGCATCTTGTCGATCATCTCATTGATGGAGGAATCCTTCTGGATATAGGTGTCGCTTACCGGAATATAGGCCTCCGGCTGGTAATAGTCGTAATAGCTGACAAAATACTCAACCGGGTTTTCCGGAAAAAACGCCCGGAACTCATTGTACAGCTGCGCGGCCAGGGTCTTGTTGGGGGCAATCACCAGTGTCGGCTTGCCCACGCGCTCAATCACATTGGCCATGGTGAAGGTTTTTCCCGATCCGGTTACCCCCAGCATGACCTGATGGCCCCTGCCCTGGCGCACGCCTTTTGATAACACGTCAATCGCTTTGGGCTGGTCCCCTTTGGGCACCATTTCGGTTTGCAGTTTAAAATGTGTCATATGGATCAAATATAAATCAGGATATGGAAATGCAAACCCGGTTGACCGGGTAAACCATAAAAAAAACGGGATGCTTGATGGGCTTACTTGGCATAGCGCCAGATGGTGCCGTCCGGGCGATCCTCCAGTTGGATATGCATTTCCTTGAGCTGGTCGCGGATGCGGTCAGCGGTTTGAAAATCTTTGGCCTTGCGGGCGGCTTCCCGATCTTTGACCAGTTTCTCAATGGTCTCAACATCGACGGACGCATGCTCCAATACGGCTTCCCGCTGTTTTTCAAAATACTGGGCCGGGATTTCCGCAAGGAGCCCCAGTACATTGCCGATGTTCAGCATTTCCCGGCATATGGCCAGGATTTTTTCCTGCGCGGCGCTATTTGCGGGGGATTCATCCAGCAGGCGGTTGGCCTGCCGGACGGCATCGAAGAGCACGCCCATGCCTTGGGCGGTATTAAAATCATCATCCATGGCATGGCAGAAAGACTGCCAGAATTCGGTACCATTGGTTTCGGCTTCAGCACCGGGGTCGGCAGTTGCCGGCAGTTCGCCGAAGGTTGATTCAATCCGCTCCAGCAGGGTGTAGATTTTATCCAAGGCGCTTGAGGCTTCTTTGATAGCCTGATCCGTGAAATCCACCGGTGAACGGTAGTGGTTGGAAAGCAGGAAAAGCCGCACGGACTCCGGATGGTAGGTTTTCAAAATGTCTTTAATCATCAGGAAATTTCCCAATGACTTGGACATTTTTTCACTGTTGATATTCACAAACCCGTTATGAATCCAGTATTTGACAAACGATTTTCCATAGGCCGCCTCTGATTGGGCGATTTCATTCTCATGATGGGGAAAGATCAAGTCCTTGCCGCCGCCGTGAATATCAAAGCTTTTTCCCAGATAATCCGCACTCATCGCTGAGCATTCGATATGCCAACCCGGCCGGCCATTGCCCCACGGGCTTTCCCACGCCGGCTCATTAGGTTTGGAGGCCTTCCAGAGGACAAAATCCATGGGGTTGCGCTTCTGTTTATCAATCTCCACCCTCGCGCCGGCTTCCATTTCAGATAGCTTGCGGCCGGACAGTTTGCCGTAGGAGTCAAATTTTTCCACCGCAAAAAACACATTCCCGCCCGCCTCATAGGCATAATCCTTTTCGATCAGGCGTTTGACCACCGCAATGATCTGGTCAATATGCCCGGTGGCCCTGGGCTCAAAGTCCGGCCGTTTAACATTTAATGCGTCCATGTCCGCATGAAATTCAGCGATATATTTTTCTGACAGGTCAGCGGTTGAAATCCCCAGTTCATTGGCCCGGTTGATAATTTTATCATCCACATCGGTAAAATTCCGGGCATAGGTGACCTGATAGCCCCGGAGCTGAAGATATCGGTAGATAACGTCAAAAACCACGATGGATCGGGCATGCCCGATGTGACAGGAGTCATAAACGGTCGGGCCGCAGACATACATGCGCACGCGGCCGGGGGTTATGGGTTCAAAGGATTCCTTTTGCCGGGTCAGGGTATTGTAAACGCGGATTGTCATTAAAAATGTTTGCTCCTTGATACGATATATTAATATAAATGTTCTCTCATACCGATTGCCAACCAGTTTTGTCAATCAATCAACGCCACGCACATGGCGGCAATCCCTTCTCCTCTGCCGATAAAGCCCAGGCCTTCCGTGGTGGTGGCCTTGATATTGATCCGATCGACAGGGATGTTTAGTGCCGCTGCGAGCTGCTCCCGCATCGCCGCTTTGTAGGGACTGAGCCTGGGCGCCTGGGCGAAGAGGGTGGCATCCATATTGATAATTGCCTGATGATGCGAATAAATAATCTGCCAGACGGCTTTAAGCAAATTTAGGCTATCGGCATTTTTATACTGGGGATCGGTATCCGGGAAATGCTCCCCGATATCCCCCATGCCGGCCGCCCCCAGCAATGCGTCACATACGGCATGTACCAGCACATCCGCATCTGAATGGCCGGTAAGTCCCCTATCAAATGGGATCTGAACACCACCGAGAATCAAGGGCCGATCTTCGGCAAACGCGTGAATATCA
>DATGCF010000053.1:0-8843 GCA_035312245.1 Desulfosalsimonadaceae bacterium | reverse complement strand
GACACCCCGGTCTTTGAAATTGACCGGATTGAGGCGGCCTACAGCCTGCCCATGCTGCTTGCCGGGGTCTTTCGGGTCAATCATCTGGCGGTTGATGGGTTGACTGCAGATATCCGCCAGGTCAATGAGCAGCATTGGAATTTATGGGCGTTTACGCCCAGGGAAAATGATGCGGGCAGACCGGATGACGGCGGATCGAATGATTTATCCGTCAATATCCGGGATTTGATTCTAACCGATGCTAAACTGACCATTGTCCCCTTAAATGATGCGAATGGGCGATACCGGATTTTCCGGTCCGGCCGGTGCCGAACTGATTTAAGAATCGGCAGAACCATCCAGGCGGACATTGATCATCTTTCCTTTGATATGACAGCGCCCCGGATTTCCATCATCAAGAGTTCAATGCGGGTAGATTATGATTATCAAAATGCCGATATACAGGTCAAAAACGGGCGGATTGAAACCCGCCAATCCCAATTGGCGGTGGACAGCCGGATCCGGTTCATCCCGGACGGGCCGGCATATGATGTGGCAGCCGGGTTTGAAAACCTCGCGGTTGCGGAGCTAAGCCGCCTGTTTGACGCGGATACCGGCAAAAAGGGGAGCTTTTCCGGCCAGCTGGAGTTTTCCGGGACCCCTGGCGATCTTTCCCATGAGCTGCTGCTTCGCTACTTAAACAGTGAGATCAAAAGCAGCGGCCGCCTGGATCTTTCAAGCATTACGGACAGCGGGATGGATATCACCGGCACAGTCCGCCGGTTCAAGCCGGCGGATTTTCCGTTTCTCGAATTAGCGCAGATGCCCGGCCCGATTAACGCCTCATTTGAATTTAAGGGCAGGCACCTCGGACTGGCAAACCGCAAAGGACGGCTGGATATGGCGGTCAACCATTCTGCGGTTTTCGGCCGACCGATCGATCAGGGTAAATGTCAGGCGGAAATCCTGGGGCGCGACATTTCGGTCCATCACCTCTCAGCAGAAACCCCCTCTGGCAAGTTTTCCGGCAGCGGCCATATCACCGGGCTTTTGGATGCGGCAGAAGATAATCGCTTTGATATAACGGGAACCCTGCAGGCGTTCAAACCGGAATTGTTTATATCTAAACCTCCGGATCTGGCCTCGGATGTGAATCTCACATTCAACGCCTATGGGTTTTTGCCCAGCACATTTTCTCTGACAGAAGGGTTTGCCAGGGTGTCCGCGGATATTTCCTCTTCCGAAATCGGGGGCGTTGCCATTCAGTCGGGGGACGTTTCAGCCCTTCTGGAGAAGCATCAAATCACCATGGATAGGCTTTCGATTAAGACCAATGTCGGGGAAATGGACGGCCATGGCCGGATTTTTTTTAAAGACCGCACCTGCCGATTTGAGGCCGCCGGGCGGATTCCGGAATTAAAAAAGCTTGCCCAAGCCCTGCCGCCCGAGATCATTGATCCCCGGTTGTCCGGAAGCCTTGATTTGAATGCTCACCTAAACGGCCCATGGTTGAGCCCGGATATTACGTTTACAGCCAGCGGCCGGCAACTCGGCTGGAAGGATTTGATCAAGGCCGACCAATGTCGGGTCAGCGGGGTTTGGCAGGGGCGCCCGGATGAATTCAGCCTATCCAAAACCATTGATGTACAGGGCCTGCATATTGACGGTGCCCGGTTTTCGGAGCTTCATCTGAAAACCAATTTGACGCCGGATGCGGCAGATGTTGATCTTGAAGGAATGGGCCGCGGCGGTGAAAAGATTGCGTTAAATGGGACGGTTGCGCAATGGCTGGCACCGGAAAAGGAGATGACTGTCCATCAAATGTCGCTTTCCGCATTTGACCAGCCGGCGCTGATAAATGACCGGCCGATTTTTATCCAAATCACCCGAAACCGGCTGGAGATAGAGGATATGCATTTAAATTCCGGGCAGGCCAGCCTGGATGTGGCCGGGGCGTTTCCTTTATCCATTGCTGGCGGGATGGATATTCGGTTCAGGCTGGTGAATCTGGATTTAGGCCGGATACTGGGCGTCTGGGGCCTGCAGGAGACGCTTTCCGGTTCGCTTTCCGGCCGGGGCAAAATAACCGGCACAACGGATCAGCCGGAGATGGATGCGGATTTATCCTTTAAAAACTGTGAGTGCTATGGGGTACAAATATCCGAGATTGCCGGATCGATCGATTATCGCGGCGGAAAAGCGAATCTTTCGGTCGCGGGGGTTCAAAACGGCCAGGAGCTCTTTGGCGCCCAGGGGACGGTGCGGACAGACATCTCTCTTATCCCGTTTCAATTTCATCCCCGGAAAAGTCTCGTCGACCTTGGGCTGACACTTTCCGGGTTTAAATTGTCCGACATCCCCATGCTGAAACATCCGGAGGCGGAGTTTGACGGCACGCTTCAGGGGGAAGCCAATATCCTTGGCAGCCTGGTTGAGCCGAAAATTTCCGGCCGGATACAGATGGCAGACGGGTTTCTTAATTTCAATGACCAGGGGCTGACCTATGAAACGGTTGAGGGGGATATCCGGTTCTCCCCGGGGCGCATTACAATTGCCGACTGCCGGATTGCCGGGGATAGGGAAGGCAGCCTGCAGATAGACGGGGCGGCGGCGGTTGAGGGGTATTCCCTCGGCAATTATGACATTCAGATATCCGGCAGGGATTTTTATGTGCCCTATAAAAGGGGGATGGATGTCAGGGTGCGGCCGGACATGCGCCTTTCCGGAAGGATTGAAGCGCCTCAGCTTACCGGCGAGGTGAAGGTTACCCAGGGCCGCGTGGATCTGGATTTGTTTCTGGAAAAGCAGCCGTCGGAAATTCGGGTCATCGAGCCGCCAAAAGCCGAAAACGGGGTACTTCAGATTCCAGAGCAGGCCCCGGAACGGCTTAAACTGATCGATCCCCTGGCGGCCGATATATCGGTGGTGATTCCGAATAATATGTGGTTTCGCAGTAAGGATCAGTACGTGGAAATCGCCGGGGATATTGACTTAAAAAAGGAGGCCGGCGGTCAGTTTTTGATCTATGGGCCTTTAAATGTGGTCCGGGGAACCTACCGTTTCCGCGGCAAGCTGTTTGAAATCACCCAGGGTGAGATCAATTTTATCGGCCAGGAAACCATCAATCCCCCGGTCCGGTTTCGGGCGGAGACGGAAATAAAGGATGTCACCATTATTATCCACTTAAGCGGCACGTTTCAACAGCTCAACCTGGAGTTTGAAAGCATCCCCGCGATGGAGCGCGTGGATATCATTTCTTATCTCGCCTTTGGCCGTCCCAGCGGTGAGCTGTCGTCTGAAGAAAGCTTTAAAGCCGAACAGGCCGCCTTAAGCATTACCGGGCAGCTCGCAGCAGACGAACTCCGGCAGGTGCTGAGTGATATCCTGTATATCGACTATCTAAACATCAGCGCCGGCAGCGGTGATATCCGTCAGGGTTCGGTGGCCATGGGCAAATACGTTACGCCTAATGTATTTGTCACCTACCGGCAGGGGTTTTCAGAAGAAAGCCCCCGCCAGCTGGAAGTTGACTATGAGATTAACCGTCATTTCAGCATCGAAACCCAAATCGACGAGGAGCAGACGTCCGGGGTAGATCTTATCTGGAACCACGAATTCTGATGGCAAAGCAAAACGCCCAATATCTGCGTTGCGCTGCATCCCTCGGAATTTCACGTACTCCTACGTACGCTGCATTCCTCGGGATTTGCGGCGCCTTGATCTTGAACTTTTTGCTTTGCCATCTAAATGCAATTGGTTAAAAGCGTCAAAATTAATCGAGTTCTTCAAAGTATTCCTGTTCGGCAAAGCACTTGGGGCAGACCCAGTCTGCCGGCAGATCTTCGAACTTTGTTCCCGCAGAAATGTTGCTTTCCGCATCGCCTTCATCCGGGTCGTAAACATAACCGCAGGGGCATTCGTACTTTGTCATCATATCTCCTTTCATTTTTTAATTTGACTCAGGTTCCCGTTCCAAGCGCAGTGGTCGCAGTATATGTGGGTGTCATCGGTTAATTCAGGAATTTCTGACTCATTGAGCTCCGGGTCAAAGCATATATCTCCGGACTCACAGCTGAATCCATAGGTCTCATATTCATCATCCGGATCTTTCAAATAGAAACGCTGGTATCTGCATAATGGGCATTTCATCGGCTGCTTCCTCCATAAATTTTGGGCCATGCTTGCACTTTATGAATCAAGATATATATTTTTAAAGCAAATTCAAAAATTTTTTTACCTAAATTGAAAATCCCAGAGGGTTTCAATTTTTTTGAATTATAAATCGATGCAACACACTAAAAATAATATAAGAATTAGATCTTCAAAAATTTGAAACGCTCAATTTAGGTTTTAGAAAGAGGATACGAATGCAAGCGCAAAGTCAAACGGTCGAGCCGTTAAAGAAAATATCCCTGAGATATACCGCCGGTACCACTGAGGCGAGTGATAATCTCATCAGTCCCGCAGAGTCTTTTGAATTTATTTATGGTATCGCCCCGGCGGGCCTGACGCCATTTGAATATGCGTTGGCGGAAAAAGTTCCCGGAGATCAGATTCACTATCGAGTTGACCGGGATCGGATTGTAGAGACGTTTGGCCATGTACTTTCCAACATGGGTAAAATCCCGGCTGATCAGGACCGGTTTTATTTAAACATTGAAATAGCGGGTATCCAAGAGGCGAATCAAAGAGAGATGATCAAGGCAATGGCCGCCGCCACGGCCTGCGGTGGGGATTGCGGCTGCGGCTGCGGCGGGCATTGATTTTTTCCAGTGATTAAAGCGGATGATCTCCCGGCCGTCAGCGCCGGCCCGGAATTAACGGATCCGCCGTGGCAGACCCGGGAGCAATGGCAGGCCGCCAATGCGGTGTTACGCTATTTGATGGCTCGCCATGCCGGGCGGCTTGACGCGGTCTGCGAAGCAGCCGGCAATTTGAGATATGAATTTTCGGCCCTTTATCCGCTGCTTGATGGGCTCTGTGAATTGACCTGCCCTGATTGCCGGGCGCCCTGCTGTCAGGCAGCCGATCCCCGCTTTGATTTGCGGGATTTGATCTTTATCCATTTAACAGGCGCTGCCATTCCCATAGGGCAGCCCCGGGGGGAGGGCTTTACGGTCTGCCAATACCTTGGGCCATTCGGCTGTATTCTGCCGCGTGAATCCCGGCCCTGGATCTGCACCTGGTATGTATGCCCGCGACAGACGAAATTGATAGGCGGCGAGTACCGCGGAATTTACCGGAAGCTTCAAATTTTCATTCAAAATATAAAATCTTACCGGAAACAACTGGAAGAGCGATGGATTGAGTTAATGCCGAAGTGAAATAGCAGGCTGCGGTTCAATGTCATTAACTTTAGCCTGCCGCCGCTGCCATTTCGAGGAACGACAGTGACGAGAAATCTTAAAAGAGATCATGCAGTCAAAAGATTTCTCGCTGGCGCTCGAAATGACAACCGAGCCGATTTTCAGTCTTAAGTTAATGGCAGTGGGTCGGGGTTTGCTTCAGGGAGGCAGATATAAAAAACGCCCGGACCGTTAAAGATCCGGGCGTTAAGTTGGTGCGTTTTCGGCTTAAGAGATTAGAAGTAGTAGCCGACGTTGATATTTAACCGGGTGTTGCGGTTGTTGGATGCCTGATATCCATCCAGATTATTGGCCATGGAGCCGCCCATGAAAGTCATATTTTCGGCTGAAATAACATCAATGTAGGTATAGACCGGGCCAGCGGCAACCAGGCAGCCAACGACATTCTGCCAGGTGGTATCCCAGTCGTCATTGTCCGGTTCAATAATCGTATTATCAGAATAGAAGGTCAGACTGCTGATGGGGCCGATATCAACCGGGAGGGTATAGGCGATATTGGCAATACCCATGGTGGCTTCTGACGGCGCTTTCCATGCGAAACTGTAAGCGCCCACGGTAATGGCATCGTCATTGGCGCCTTCCGGATTTTCCGGATCATATTCATACTGGATGCCTTCCAGCTGAATATTCCAGTTGCCGTAATTTCCGACAATGTGAGCGGCGCCGGCATAGCCGTCGCCCGTATCTTCAGTCTGGGTGTTATAAAGCTGGCCATACTGGCCGGAGAGCCCGAATTCCGTGCTGTTGTTCTCATCATGGGTAAACGTATAGGCGCAGCGGATGTTGCCCTGGTTGGTTTCTTCATTGCCGTTTCCTGAATTGAGAACATCAACAGAATACCGGCCGGGATCTGAGGCCCCAAATTCTTCGTTTTTATAGAAGGCAAATGCCCAGTCCCAAGGCCCATCATTATACAGCGCCTTGATACCCATGTCATAGTCATCCTCGAATCCGTTGTAATAAGCGCCGGAAAACCAGAAGTTATGGGAGGCATAGGGCTGAATACCGAAGGGCACCTGATGGACACCGATCTGGCCCTGCCAGTTTTCGTTAAAGTTGTAACCGACCCAGCCGTGATGCGGGCAATGGAAATCGTATTCCGGATAGAACCGATATTCGGCGGACAGGATCATGTCGCCGATTTCGCCGTCCAGGTTGAACCGGAACGTGTCAAAAGAAAAATCCCCAACTTTTTCATCCTGTGCGTCATCCCAATCTTTGTAATTGTACTGAACCCGCAGCGCACCGCCGATATCGATTTTTTCCAGCTGATCATACATTCTGGCGAATTCCTCGGCTGACATGGCGCTTCCGGTGGCCGGGATGCACATTAAAAAAGCGGCTAAAAATAATACACTCAAACCCAGTTTCTTCATCAGTCGTTCTCCTTTCTCCTTAAAAATGTTTTTCCTTAATTACCCTCATTTAAAAAATAAAAGCCCCCCTGACTTCCTTCATGAAGGGGTCCCCTCCATTTGCAGATTAACCCCCCAGCGGATGGCAAGACCCTATGGGGGGTTAATGCTTTTAATTTTAAGATTTCAGCTTTTACGTGAAATTAAAGCAAAGTGCAAGGGTTTTTATAAACCCCCTGCACGGATTTTTGCCTATTTGGCGGAGGCTTTGGCCGCCTCTATCCAGGCATTCCACTTGCCCTGGTTCTTTTCGATCCATTCATCAACATGGCGCTCGATGTCTTCCTGGTCGTCCTCGCCTTCGAACATCTTATTGTTCTGTTCGGCGATGTCATTGAACGGAACAGACATCAGGGAAAACATGGTTTTAATAGCCGGGTGGTTGTTGATGAATTTCTTGTTGGCCACTACCCGGATATCGTTTGCCACAAATCCCATCTTACAGGGGTCGGTAACCGTACCGGTCAGGCCTTTGGCGACCATGTCCTCTTCGAGGCCTTTCTGACCGTCTTTGGGGACAATTTTGGGGACGTTAATCCACATCACATCTTTGTCGGGTTTGAGCTTATAAACCGTCCAGTTCGGGGTCCAGGTGTAGAAGAAGACGGGTTCGCCTTCGTTGTAACGGGCAATGGCGTCCGCCATGCTGGCGCTGTACCCGGCCTTGATCAGGTTGATGTGGTCCCACAGGTCATAGGTGTTCATATGGAACTTGATGGTTTTTTCACAGCCCCAGCCGGGCGGGCAGGCCACCAGGTCGGCTTTGCCGTCGCCGTTGGCGTCGAAGGCTTCCTTGACCTCTTCGCGTCTGAAGTCATCCAGGGATTTAATGTCGTATTTCTCGACATGCTCCTTGGATACCAGGTAGCCCTGGACCGCGCCGGCCCTCACGACCGTGCCGGCCATATCGATTCTTTCCGACCAGTTGTTGGGCAGGAACTCGGCATGGAGCGGGAACCAGCCGTTGGCCCAGAAATCCAGATCGCCCTCTGCCAGGGATCTGTAGAAGATGGGGGCCCCGAGCTTTTTGGCCTCTTCAACGTCATAGCCAAGTTCTTCACAGGCTCTGGAATAAAGCGCTTCCAGGAAAAATCCCGTGGTCCATGTGGCGGCGCCCGGTTCAACCTTTTTGCCTTTGCCGGGCAGATCTTCGGCAACAGAGCTGCCGGGAAATGCCATCAGGCATGCGGCGAAAATCAGTAAAGCCAATCCGGTTCGTGTTAAAATGCGTCTCATACAAAACCTCCTTTTTGGTTGTTAATTGCTTTATTAATACCAGGTCAGGAATTATTCCTGATCCTGGGTAGAGCCCATAGCCTGGGTGATGCGGTCCAACACCATGGCCATCAGCACAATGCCTAAACCGCCGATCCCGGCCAATCCGACCTGCAGGCTGTTCAAGCCTTCAAACACCGGTACACCGAGCCCGCCTGCGCCAATCAGGGAGGCAATCACGACCATGGAAAGCGAGAGCATAATTGTCTGGTTCAAGCCGGCCATGATGGTGGTCAAAGCCAGTGGAATCTGAACTTTCCAAAGCACCTGGCGCTTGGTGGCGCCGAATGCATAGGTGGCCTCGATCAGTTCGGGATGGACCTGACGGATGCCTAAGTTGGTGAGCCGGATAATGGGGGGCATTGAGAAAATAATGGTGGCGATAACCCCGGCCACTGTACCAATGGAGAAGAGCATGACCACCGGCACCAGATAGACGAAAGCGGGGGTGGTCTGCATGGCGTCTAAGACCGGCCGTAAAACCGCCTCAAATCGGTTGCTGCGGGACGATATGATGCCCAGGGGCACCCCGATTAAAACATCCACGACAACGGCTGAGATCACCATGGCCAGCGTGGTCATGGTCTCATCCCACAGGCCGGTAAACCCGATAAACGCCATGGAGACGATACTGAATATGCCGACTTTCCAGCCGGCGGTTTTCCAAGCGATGACCAGAAACGCCAGCAGAATGATTTCTTCCGGCAGCCATAACAACAAATTATCGATGGAATTGAGCATCACCTCGATGGGCATTTTGATGGCCTGGAACTGAGGTCTGAAGTTGCCCACAAGCCACTCGACCGCT
>DATGCF010000052.1:0-5931 GCA_035312245.1 Desulfosalsimonadaceae bacterium | reverse complement strand
CGTGTTACTTATATGCTCGTTCCCGGGCGGAGAAAATGAAGAATGCTTCCACGGAACAAAAAAAATATATTGTTATTCCAAATCGTTCCGCCACTGTCATTCCGAGGAGCGCCAGCCTAGTGGAATCTTAAATATAAGATTTCTCGCTGCCGCTCGAAATGACAAGGCGGAATGCTGAGGTTAATGACATTGGGAGTAAGATTAAGAGTAAGAGTAAGATTAAGACGGGTAAAAAATGCCGTCGCGGCGGATTAAGCCGCTTTTTAAGAAACTGCCTGTACAAAGCAATTTCAGCAATATAATGGTACTGGAAACAGCCATGCAACCCTATCAGATAACATCGGCAGACGATATTGAGCTGCTGCTGTCCGTGATGCCGCCGGATATCCGGGGGGCGATTAACCGAATCAATCATCAGAGTGAATTGATCGAGATCGTGCTGGATCTGGGCCGGCCGCCGGAAGCCCGATTCCCGTCGGGCATGAAGGCGCTTTCCGGGGATAATGTCACCCAGGCGGACATAGACTACGTGGTCGACCGGCTCGGCCAGTTTACCCGGGACAACCGGGCCGGCATCGAGCGGACCCTGCACCGGATTTCCGCCATCAGAAACCGGCTGGGGGCCATTGTGGGGCTTACCTGCCGGGTGGGCCGGGCGATTTTCGGCACCGTGGACATCCTGCAGGATGTGATCGAAAGCGGCACCTCCATCTTGCTGCTGGGCCCGCCGGGCGTGGGCAAAACCACGCTGCTGCGGGAATCCGCCCGCGTGCTCGCCGATGAGATGAACAAGCGGGTGGTGATCGTGGATACCTCCAATGAGATCGCCGGTGACGGGGATATCCCGCATCCGGGCATCGGCCGGGCGCGAAGAATGCAGGTGCCGTCCACCGACCGCCAGCATGCGGTGATGATCGAGGCGGTGGAAAATCACATGCCGGAGGTCATCGTGATCGATGAGATCGGGACCGAGGCCGAGGCGCTGGCCGCGCGGACAATTGCGGAGCGGGGCGTTCAGCTGATCGCCACTGCCCATGGCCGAAGTCTTGAGAATCTCTTGCAGAATCCCACGCTCGCGGATCTGGTGGGCGGGGTTCAGTCCGTGACCCTGTCCGACGAAGAAGCGCGGCGCCGGCGAACGCAGAAGACGATCCTTGAAAGAAAGTCTCCGCCCACGTTTAATGTGCTGGTTGAGATTCTGGACCGGGACCGCCTGGCGGTCAACTATGCCCTGGCCAACGTGGTGGACGCCCTGTTAAAGGGCACGCCGGTAACTCCTGAGCTAAGGATCCGCCATGATGACGGGCGGGTGGAGACCCGTGCCGGGGAAGGTGCGGCCGCGCCTACGGCCAAGGGGATGGAGAAGGTGCCGGATTACACCCCGTCCAGAACCAATCCCTTGCATATCTTTACCTATGGTGTGAGCCGCAAACGGCTGGAGCAGGCGATTCAGAAGTTTCGCGTGCCGGTTTACCTGGTCTCCGACCTGGAGCGGGCGGATATGGTGCTCACCCTAAAATCCCAGGAGAAACGAAAACCCCGGCAGCTGCTGGAAATCCAGAAAAAGGGGGTGCCCCTTCATGTGATCAAAAGCAACACCGTGACCCAGATTGAAAAGTTCATGCAGAACGTTTTCGGCGAAAAGGACGGCGAGGCCGAGTCCGGGTCCGGGTCCGGGGAAAAGCCCCAGGCGCTGTTTGAGGCGGAGGAAGGGGTCAGCCGGGTATTTGAAAAAGGCCTTCCCATCGAATTAACCCCCCGTTCCGCCTATGTGCGCCGTCTGCAGCATGAACTGATTACCCGATACGGACTGATCACGGAGAGCCGGGGCCAGAAGGCCAACCGGCGCGTGGTGATCTATCCGTTCTAGTTCGTGTCATTTGCCAGCCCAGCCTTTTTTGCCTGTCCCATTGCAAACCGGTATTTCGTTATTATTATATAAGATAATCCTTGGATAATCGGTTAACAGCTAAGTGGACAAAACGGTATGCGTTGATTCATTTCTTCAATCGCAGGTGAGAGTGGAACTATTTTATATGATTAGGCATCTTGTCCCTTATCGGGTTGGATGCTTTTTTGTTGCCGATATGCGGGATAAGTCAATTGGGAGGTGTATAACATATGTATACGGAACATACGGAATATAGCAGGCAGGCGGACAGTTTTTCCCGCAATGATTCAGCGGAGCCCGGGCTGGATGAATTTGCAGATATGAGTGGCGAAGACCTGATGGCCATGTACGAGCAGACGTTCAAGGAGTTCAAGGCCGGTGAAATCCTCGAGGGTGAAATCGTGGACATCGATAATGAGCGGGTTTTGATTGATATCGGCTACAAAACGGAAGGCGAGGTGCCGAAGGCGGAGTTCCTTGATGATAACAGAGAGTTTCACCTGAATATCGGCGATCGGGTCGAGGTGGTGCTGGTCTATAAGGATGAGGACGGCTACCCGGTTCTCTCCCGCCGGGGGGTGGAAGATGTCCGGCGGCTGGATGACCTGCAGAAGAAGTACGAAACAGGGGAAACCGTTACCGGGAAGATCGTGTCCCGGAAAAAGGGCGGTTTTATCGTGGAGGTGGGCATCACCGCGTTTTTGCCGGCGTCCCAGCTGGATGTGAAACGGATCAATGATTTTGACGCCTGGGTGGATACGGAGCACGAGTTTAAGGTGCTGCAGTTTGACCGGAAAAGTGAAAATGTGGTGCTCTCGCGCCGGGCGCTTTTGGAAGCGGCCTATCAGCGTGAAAAAGAAGCGGCGATCAAGCGTATCCACAAAGGCGATGTGCTTGAGGGCACCATTAACAACATCACCGACTACGGCCTGTTTGTGGATTTGGGCGGCATTGTGGGGCTTGCGCATGTGAGCAACCTGAGCTGGACGCCCCCGAAACATCCGGCCAAATTATATGAGGCGGGCGAGCAGGTCTCCGTTAAAGTCCTGGATGTGGATGAGGATTCCATGAAGGTGACCCTCGGGATAAAGCAGCTGATGCCCAATCCCTGGGATACCCTGCATGAACGCTATCCCGTTGGCTCGGTGATCGAGGGTAAGGTTAAAAAGGTGACCGATTTCGGTGTTTTTGTGGCCATTGAAGAAGGAATTAATGGCCTGGTGCACGTTTCCGACATATCGTGGACCGAGGAGATCAAGTCGCCGGCCCAGCACTATAAGCGGGGCGATACGGTGACCGTCAAGATCCTGGATATAGACCGGGAAAACCAGCGGGTCCGGCTGGGCATCAAGCAGCTGTATCCGCATCCCTGGGAAGAGGTCGCCAGGAACTATCTGCCGGGCACGCCGGTAACCGGAGAAATTATCAACATCACCAGCTTCGGATTGTTCACGGAAATCGAAGAAGGCGTGCAGGGCCTGGTGCATATTTCCGAAATTCCGGCCAAGAAGGGGGAAAATCCCCTTGACTGGTTTGAGGAGGGCCAGACCATCGAGGCGCGCGTTATCGAGGTGCTACCCGAGGAGAAAAAGATTCGGCTGACCCTTAAGCCGGAGCCTGAGAACAAGGGCGAACTGGGCCAGATGCTTCGGGAGAAATTCGCGGAAAAGGGAGCAGGCAGGGCGGAGTAAGCCTGCGCTGCTCCCTCCATACTGTCATTTCGAGCGTCAGCGAGAAATCTTTAAGATTCCTCGTCGCTGGCGCGCCTCGGAATGACAGAGGCGGAACGTTCTGGAATTACGATATATATTGTTCAGTTCCGTGCGATCTTAAATCGATCTTTTACGAAATTATCAATCCATAAACCGGAACGCCGGGCGGGCGGCCGGGCCGTCCGAATATTTGTCCCCGGGGAAAATCCGGGTCCCCAGCTGGACGGGCTTTCCAATCAAATCCAGGGAAGCCCGGGACGGGTCCAAATCATAGAGATTGCCCATAATCCAGGGCCCCTCTTCAAGCTCAACCAGCACAATGATGTACGGGGCCTCGCCTTCTCTGCCTTCAGCCGGCACGTAGATGGTGGTGTAGGTGGTAATTTTGCCTTTCCCGTTCAACTCAACCACCTCCAGATCAAAGCCCGTGCAGCTGCTGCAGCTCATCTGCGGCGGGCAGGTCACTGTGCCGCATGCTTTGCATTTCAAGCCCATGAGTTTGTTTTTCATGAGCGCCTTATGATATTCTCTAAATGAAAGTTTGTATTCCATTTTTGTCCTCCTATGTTCCGATAAATAACTTTTGCTTGTCATCGTACTCGTAGTCGTAATCGCTATTTAAGTTTTTACGGTACGATTACCATCCGGCATACGCGTGACTGAATACGATCATTTTTTTAGAAATCCGATATGGGTTGCATCTTAGAGTCATTAATTTTAGCCTTCCGCTACTGTCATTTCGAGGAACGACAGTGACGAGAAATCTTAAAAATTCATGCAATGAAAAGATTTCTCGCTGGCGCTCGAAATGACAACCGAGCCAATTTTCACTCTTGAGTTAATGGCATTGAGTTGCATCTTTGATTAAGAGTAAGATTAAGACGGGAAAACCTTACACCCTATACCCTGCACCTTACACCTTACACCTTTTACCTTATACCTTACTTAGACGCCGGTCTGAAGAATCAGGTTGCTGATGATCCCGTCTCCGCCCAGGGTGTCTATCAGGCCGGTTTTGGCGCCTTCCACCTGGCGGCCCTCGGCGGCCATGTCGCCTCTTAACTGGCGGGCCACCTCGCAGGTCTGGGAGGCCCCGGTGGCGCCGATGGGATGGCCCTTGGCCTTTAACCCCCCGGAGACGTTAATGGGGATTTTCCCGTCGATCTTGGTCTCGCCTTTTTCCCAGAGTTCGCCGCCTTTTCCGTTTTCCGCAAACCCCAGGTTTTCCGCCGCAATGATACTGGCAATGCTGAAGCAGTCATGGAGTTCGCAAAGGTCGATATCCTCCGGGCCCACGCCCGCCATGTCATAGGCCTGCTTGACGGAGAGCTCCCGGGCGCGGATCCGGGGCAGATACGGCGCCTGGACGCTTAGCTTCGGCGAGGAGGCCTGGCCGATGCCGGTGATGTAGACCGGTTTGTCCGTAAGCTGTTTGGCCTTTTCCTCAGAGGCGAGCACCAGGGCGGCCGCCCCGTCGGAGAACGGGCAGCAGTCCAGAAGTCTTAACGGTGAGGCCACCATAAATCCCTTGGAGACCTGATCCATGGTGATTTCCTTGTGCTTGAACTGCGCATGCGGGTTTTTGGTGCCGTAGAAGTGGGACTGCACGGATATCATGGACATCTGCTCCCGCAGCCGTTCCATGGGCACATTATATTTCACCATATAGAGATTGGCCAGGAGGGCGAAGAAGCCCGGAAAGGTGATGCCCGCGGGGAATTCATACTTGCCGTCGCTGCCCATGGCAAATGTGCGGGTGGCGAGCGGCGTGCCCATGGCGGTGGCCTTTTCCGTGCCGCCCACCAGGACGACGTCATAGAAGCCCGAGGCCACCCACATGAATGCGTCCCGGATGGCCAGGGTGGCGGAGGCGCAGGCGCCCTCAAACCGTGTGGCCGGCACGTGATGGCAGCCCAGTTCATTGGCGATATAGGACTGGATCATGCCCTGGCCTTCGGCGAAATCGCCGAACACATTGCCGCA
The DNA here is from genome assembly GCA_035312245.1 of Desulfosalsimonadaceae bacterium. GTDB lineage: Bacteria > Desulfobacterota > Desulfobacteria > Desulfobacterales > Desulfosalsimonadaceae > M55B175. Next base: position 345 of record DATGCF010000052.1, on the reverse strand, counting down.
GAAAAGGGCCTGGATATCCTTGGGGATGACCGAGGCTTCCTGCATGGCCTCGGTACCCGCTTCGCAAAACATTTCAATTTCTGTCTTCGGAGCATCGGACAGGAAGTCGGTGTGTCCGGTACCCACGATGGCAACTTTTCTCATGACAATCTCCTTTTAAGTTATTAAAAACATCCTTTAAGTCCACCTTTGGCAAAGGGGGATTTAGGGGGATTTGCCATTGCAAAAAAATCCCCCCCAACGCCCCCCTTTTTCAAAGGGGGGATGAATCTGTCGCCTTTTCCTAATGCTATACATAGGCTCATTATCATTTATTGTAGATTAAGAGTAAGAGTAAGATTAAGA
>DATGCF010000051.1:0-11655 GCA_035312245.1 Desulfosalsimonadaceae bacterium | reverse complement strand
TAATTCTGGCTCAGGGACTTCACATGGTCCAGTGCGGCATGGGCACTGCTTGAAAAGTCCGTCGGCCATAAAACTTTCTTGATATCCATAAAGCATCCTCCTTTCGTGGGATTGGCCTGTACTAAATTAAAACTAATCCTTTCACAGGCGTTTGTCACTGTTGGGCAAGGATATTTATCGTCATATCTTCAAGTTTTACCCTTTTTATTTGCACACCCCGTCCCTATGTCCATATTTAAAATAGAACCTGAAATACGTATCTAAAAAACAAGAGGCCGGTAATTTATACATTACTGTTATGCACACCATAAAGTTCTAATATCAGCCATCGAAGGGAGAAAATGATGAACCAGAAGATTATTGAGCTTTTAGACAATGAAGCCGATGAGTTGCTGTCCTACCAGTGCCGAACCGTTTCGGCCGAACACCTGCATCTGCCGGGACCGGATTTCGTGGACCGGATTGTCTCGCCATCCGACCGCTCCATCCGGGTGATGCGCAACCTGCAGGCCATTTTTGACCACGGCCGGCTGGGCGGAACCGGATATATTTCGATTCTGCCTGTGGATCAAGGTGTAGAGCATACGGCAGGGGCCTCGTTTGCGCCGAATCCGCAGTTTTTTGATCCGGAAAACATTGTCCGGCTGGCCATGGAGGGCGGATGCAATGCCGTGGCCTCCACCATCGGGGTGATGGGGTCAGTGGCGCGCAAATACGCCCATAAAATTCCATTTGTTGTAAAATTTAATCACAACGAGCTGCTTTCCTATCCCAATACGCATGACCAGATTCTCTTCGGCAGCGTGGACCAGGCCTATGACATGGGGGCTGTGGCGGTTGGCGCCACGATTTATTTTGGATCCCCGGAAAGCGACCGCCAGATCCAGGAAATCGCCGAGGCATTCCGCTATGCCCACGACCTCGGACTGGCCACCATCTTATGGGCGTACCTGCGCAACGAACATTTTAAGTCCGGGGGGACAGATTATCACCAGGCGGCGGATCTTACCGGTCAGGCCAACCACCTGGCAGTCACGCTAGAGGCAGACATTGTTAAACAGAAGCAGCCTGTTAATAACGGGGGGTTTACGGCCCTGCAGTTCAGCAAGACCCATGAAAAAATGTACTCTGAGCTCTGTTCCGACCACCCGATCGATCTGACCCGCTACCAGGTCATAAACTGCTACATGGGTCGGGCCGGGCTGATCAATTCCGGCGGTGCATCCGGGAAAAACGATCTGGCCCAGGCGGTTAGGACCGCCGTGATTAACAAGCGGGCCGGCGGCATGGGCATGATTTCCGGCCGCAAGGCGTTTCAAAAAACAATGAAGGAAGGGGTTGAGCTTTTAAACACGATTCAGGATGTTTATCTGGACCCCGAAATTACAGTGGCCTGATCCGGAACAAAATAATATATGTAGTTATTCCAGATTTTTCTGCCAATGTCATTCCGAGGAACGACAGTGACGAGGAAACTTATTTCAAAGATTTCTCGCTATCGCTCGAAATGACAGTATGGACGGATTTTCAGGGCCTTTTTGAGTTATTATCTGCAAAAATGAGGGGATCGAAAACAGGGATGATATTGCTCGAGGGGAAATTAAACCCAGCATATTTTTCTTATGCCTGAACCCAGATTGGATGAAAACACCCGGACCGCCCGCTCCGCCGCCCTAATGACGACGTTTGCCGAGCGAACCGGGTTAACCGGCGAGAACCCCGCGCTCCGCTATCTCTGGACGGATGCGTTTGCTGTCTGCAATTTCATCGGTCTCGAGCGAATATGGAAAGACGGCAAATTTTTAAAGCTTGGGCGTCGCCTGCTCGAACAGGTCCATCAAACCCTCGGCCGCCATCGGAAGGACGATAACCGCGATGGATGGATCAGCGGCCTGCCGGATGACGAGGGGAAACTGCATCCCACCAGGGGTGGCCTCCGCATCGGCAAGCGGCTTCCGGAACGCGGGCCGAAAGACCCTTTTGACGAACAGCTGGAGTGGGAACGGGACGGGCAGTATTTCCATTATCTTACCCAATGGGCGCATGCCCTGGATGTCATGGCCCGGCAAACCCGTGACCCCCGGTATGCCGAGTGGGCCATAGAGCTTGTGGATGCGGCGGACCGGGCGTTTGTTTTTCAAAACCCGGCCGGTCAACACCAGATGTGCTGGAAAATGAGCATTGATCTGTCCCGCCGCCTTATTACCGCCATGGGCCACCATGATCCGCTGGATGGGTATATCACGACCCGGCAGGTATCTGCCACTTGCCGGGGCATAAAAACACCGGCGCCCGCTTCTGCTCCGGATCATACGCTCGATTTGGGCGAGGCGCTTGAGGATTTTTCTGAAATCATGTCCGGCCGCAACTGGACGACCTCGGATCCCTTAGGGATAGGCGGCCTGCTCTTGGCAGATATTCGCTTGATGCAGCTTTCAGCCCCCGAATCTTCAATGGATATGGCGCTTATCACTGATATTTTGCAATCCGTGCTTGCCGGTATTCGGATATGGACCAACAGCGATGCATTAAGTCAACCAGCACACAGGCGTCTGGCTTTCCGGGAACTTGGCCTGGCCATCGGCATTGAGGGCATTCGATGGATCAGTGATAAGGCGTCTGTCGCCCCCGAGGTCCAGAATCATCTCGATGCCATTTCCTATTACGCGCCGATTGCAGAACAGATTATCTCCTTCTGGGCAGCGTCCGAAAGTCAGCAGAATCCAATCTGGACCGAACATATAGATATCAATTCGGTGATGCTGGCAACCGCATTGCGCCCCCAGGGCTACCTTAAATTGCCCGGTCTTTATGCGTGAGCGCCTTTAGGCCCTATCACCCCTTTCCATAACACAAGAGCCATTTAAACCTGATAAGCCCCAGTCGGATCGAGATGATCATGTCCGGCAGCCTGATTCACCTGACCCGGGAAAAACTGGAAACGTCTTAATCTTACGCTTAATCTTAATCTATTTTTTGGTTCACTCATTCTCCACGGGAAACGTCAGGGCCGCCCCAAACCAGCCGATCACTGTGACCAGAGGGAAAACCGACAGCACAAGGATGAGATAAACGACGCTCAATCCCCGAAAATTCATCAGGATGTCCGGTATGGCGGCGCGCAACACAAAAGCAATGGCTGCGGCCGCAAACATTAAGATGGACACCCGTTTCTTAATGCTGACCGGACGAAGCGGTTTTGCGAGGTAGTTTAGCCACCAAGTATACCAGCCGGTGGCGATGGCCACGATGGAAAAAAGCACGCCAATACCCAGACAATGGAAAACCGTGGTATCAAATGCAGCTATGCCGGTAACCAGATAGAGAAGCGTAAACAATGTCGCGGCCATCATAAAGGCAATGGGAAAATGCACGGTCATGGGATGGGGGTGCCGGCGAAGCATCGGCACCTTTTCCAGCAGAACAGCCAAAAAACTTGGGATGTTGATTTCTTCGGTCCCGGATTCCTTTTTCAGGACCCCGACCTGGGGATACCTTTCGAGAACATCCGGTTCATGGGGGGCGGCCTGGATGTCCGTGGTCAGATCGTTTCCCGCCTTGTGGCGCTTCATGTGAAGGCCGCCCTTCCACATTTTGCTTTCGCTGACATCATAGACCCTGCCCTTGTGCGCCACATAGATTTTTCCGTCGCCTTCCCCGTTATACGCCCCCAGTTCTTCAGGTGTGAATTCTTCCATTTTGTGCTCCGGTTGCAAAATGAATGTTATGATTTTGGATAAGCCATAAATTAAGCCCTGATTTTTCTGTGTGTCAAATTGAGAAAAGGTTTTTTCCATTTGACCCCTACATCGATAGGTTTACTCAAATTCATCGGTCCCATATATTTTTTGCTTTGGCCTAAATTTAGCGATTTGGTTTATCGCGCTCACGGTCTGGTTTCCCACATACTGGGCGGAATTTTAAAAAAAAAGAGGGCTGAATATCTCATATCGCCCCCTTTTTTAAAATGATAAAAAATTTGAATGGCACTTACACCGGTGCAACCGATGTATTTGGAAACAACAAGTTTTTGATGCGCTCTACTGGATCATTACTCGCCGCGGTACTTAAATGAGAGCCGCACCACGGTCCGGTATAAGGCGACCTTGTCATTTTCAAGCTTCATGTCCATATCTTTAATTTCTGCTACCCGCAAATCCTTGAGCGATTTGGCGGCTTTATCCACGGCGTTTTTTGCGGCTTCCTCCCAGGATGTGGGACTGGTACCAACCATTTCAATGAATTTGTAAACACTGTCGCTCATAATAGCCTCCTTTGCTTATACGGTTTTGGAGTTGACCGGGCATGTGCCTGCCCGGCTAAAACGGAAACTGTTGGGGGAAAAAACAGCGTTAGTTTAACTCCGGTTTATTAAAATGAACCCTGTTTTTATATTAGTATAACAGGCAGCGAACGATTTGCAAATAATTCATGGACGCGTATCCCTCCGATAATTTCCGGGCCAGGGGTCTTGAATCTCAAAGGCCCTGTGATTATATTGAAACCACTATGAAAGAAAAGCAGCAGAAAATACCCAATCCAAGCGAAATTGAAAAAGAGATCAGCGACTTTCTGAGTCGTAAATATGGGGATCAGGTAAAAATCGTATCCCCGATCGTCATGCCCCAGGAAGAAGAAACCGGCGAAGGTGATGATAAAGGGAAATATCTGCATGACGTCGATTTTGATCTTAAACCCGAAGAACTGATCAAATACCTGGATCAATATATTATACGCCAGGAAGCGGCCAAACAGATCCTATCCACCAAAATCTGCACCCACTTCAACCGGATCCGCTATCAAAAAGGAGGTCATAGCAGCGGACAGGAAATCACCGGGGGGATTAAAAATAACGTCCTGATGATGGGTCCCACCGGTGTGGGCAAAACCTATATGATCAAGCTGATCGCCCAGAAACTTGGCGTTCCCTTTGTCAAAGGCGATGCCACGAAATTCAGTGAAACCGGTTATGTGGGCGGTGACGTGGAGGACCTGGTGCGCGATCTGGTTCGTGAAAGCGACAATGATATTGATCTGGCGCAATACGGCATCGTTTATATCGATGAAATTGATAAAATTGCATCCAGCCAGAATTGGGCGGGCGCGGATGTATCCCGAACCGGTGTCCAGCGGGCGCTCTTAAAGCCCATGGAAGAAACCGAAGTCGAACTCAAGGTGCCGCATGATCCGATCTCCATGATCCAGGAAGTCGAGCAGTTCAAAAAAACCGGCAAACGCGAAAAGAAATCGGTCAACACCAAAAATATCCTGTTTATCATGAGCGGGGCGTTCGGCGATTTGACCGAAATTATTAAGAAGCGCACCACGGATCAGAGCATGGGGTTCGGCGCCAAAATGCGGGGCCGGGAAAAGGCCTCGAATATCCTGCAGCAGGCCAAAGCGGAAGACATTATTGAATACGGATTTGAATCCGAATTCGTGGGCCGGCTGCCGGTCAAAGCGATTTTTGAGGAGCTGGAGCATCAGGATCTGCTTGACATCCTCAGAAATCCCAACAATCCGGTGATATTGAACAAGCGCATGGATTTTGCCACCTATGGGATTGATATCAAGTTCTCGGATGATGCGCTGGCCTATCTGGCTGAGCAGGCCCAGCATGAAAATACCGGCGCCCGCGGCTTGGTCAGCGTGATCGAACAGGTGCTGATTCCATTTGAGACCCATTTGCCTTCGACAAACATCAAGCATTTTCCGGTGACCATGGCGGTGATTCGGGATCCGGAAGGTGTGCTCAGGCAATGGCTGGATGGGTCCGGCACAGAAACCCGGATAGCGGATTTTGATCAGATAACGGGAGAGTATAAGGGGTTTATTAAAACCTATCTCAAAGAAAACCGAAATAGTCTGGCCAGTCAGCATGGCTTGCCGCTTTCATCGTATCGGATCGATCGGATTGCCGACTATTACTGCAATAATGTCTCGGAAATCGGCCATGCGATAAAATCGATTAAGTCCTATTACGACCAGATCAAGCGGATCGAGATCGAATTTTACAGCCGGCATGAGATAAATATCGTTTTTGAAGAAGACGCGGTCGATTTTATGCTGGAAAGACTGATTGACCGGTCTTCCGGGATCCATACGATCAATCAGAAACTGTCCTCGGATTTCGAATACGGACTGAAGCTCATTCGGGAAAAAACCGGCCGCAATCGGTTCTTTATTTCCCGATATGCCCTGGAAAATCCGGAAACATTTCTCAACCAGCTGATCAAATCCGAATTTAACAAGGTGGATGCGGACATAAGCGAAATCAATCTGAATATGAACAGCAGTGATTCTTAAACCGCATAAAAACCATTTACACAATCCGATTAATTTTATAAGACGTTAGGCAATAATTACGGCGTACCCGGGTGTACGCCGTAATCATTATCACCTAAATTGAGCGTTCAAATTTTTAAAATTTTTGCAATTTAGGTATCGGATGACAACCCGTTAAAAGGACGTTTTAAGCAAAAGCTGCGCGAAATGTCTCAAACATTATAAAATGATATAAAATTGCCATGATCGGAATATCAAAACTCTATTGCGGCACGGTTGAGCCCTCGGACGCCCTGCGCTACAGCCGCAGTTCAAAGGATCTGCCTTCCCATCTGCTACAGTTTTCAGAAGACAAAAAGCCCGTGGTGGTCTGGAATATCACGCAGCAATGCAACCTGAAATGCATCCACTGCTACGCCCATGCCAAAGCCGGGCTGCAGGATAATGAGCTCTCCACTGAAGAGGGCAAACGCTTAATCGATGATTTGTCGGCGATGGGCGCGCCGGTACTCCTTTTCTCAGGGGGAGAACCGTTGATGAGAAAGGATCTGCCTGAACTCGCCGCCTATGCCATTGGAAAAGGGATGCGGGCGGTGATCTCCACCAACGGCACGCTGATTGATAAGGAAAAAGCCAGGATATTTAAGGATATCGGCCTTTCCTATGTAGGCATCAGCGTGGACGGCAACAAGGCCATAAATGATAAGTTCCGCGGGGTGGACGGCGCCTTTGACATGGCCATGAAGGGCATTGAAAACTGCCAGGCGGAAGGCATTAAAGTGGGGCTACGGTTTACCATCAATAAATTCAATGCCGACGAGGTGCCTTTTCTTTTTGATCTGTTGGAAGCGCGCGATATCCCGCGGATCTGTTTCTATCATCTGGTTTATTCCGGCCGCGGCTCTTCGCTGGTAAACGATGACCTCTCCCATGAGGAAACCCGAAAGACCGTTGATCTGATTATCGACCGGACAAAAGAGCTCCACGATAAGGGAAAACCCAAGGAAGTCCTAACCGTGGATAACCATGCGGACGGACCTTATCTGTATCTGCGCCTGTTAAAGGAAGACAGGGAGCGGGCTGCCGAGGTGCTCGAGCTTCTTAAAATGAACGAGGGCAACAATTCCGGCCGCGGCATCGGCTGTATCAGCTGGGACGGTGAGGTATACGCGGATCAGTTCTGGCGCCATAAGAGTTTCGGTAATGTGCGAAACCGGCCGTTTTCAGAAATTTGGACCGATCTTTCCGATCCTTTGATGAAAAAGCTTAAAAACAAAAAAGCCTATTTGACCGGCAGATGCGCCAAATGCCAGTGGTTAGACATTTGCGGCGGCAACTTCCGGGTTCGCGCCGAAGCCGTCACCGGCGATCTGTGGGCGCCGGATCCGGCCTGCTATCTGACGGATGAAGAAATCAGCAGCAATGAGACAAAGGGATAATCAACATGCTATTTCCGGACTATCGTGCCAGACGCATGCGTCAATCTGCCGGATTTCGCCGAATGATCCGGGAGACCACATTATCTGTTGATGATTTGATTCTGCCCATGTTTGCCATTGGCGGAAAGGATGTGAAAAATCCGATTCCATCCATGCCCGATCATTATCAGCTGTCCATAGAGCATATCGTCAAAGCTGCCGGCCGGGCCTATGAACAGGGAATTCCGGCCGTCATGCTGTTTGGCATCCCGGGAAAAAAGGATGAGCTGGCCACCCGGGCCTATGCCAAGGACGGCATTGTCCAGAAGGCGATCAAGGAAATCAAAAAAAAGCAGCCGGAGCTGATGGTGATCACCGACGTCTGCCTTTGCCAGTATACGGATCATGGCCACTGCGGTGTGGTGGAAAAAGGAATTATCGACAATGATGCCACATTAGATCTCTTGGCCCGAACAGCCATCTCCCATGCCGAGGCCGGCGCGGACATGGTCGCCCCGTCGGATATGATGGACGGCCGGGTCAACGCCATCCGCGAGGGTCTGGATGACAATGGCTTAAGCCATGTGCCCATCATGAGCTATGCCGCCAAATACTGCTCCGCCTACTATGGGCCGTTCCGGGCAGCCGCAGAGTCAGCCCCGCAGTTCGGCGACCGCCGGACCTACCAGATGGATCCGGCCAATGCCCAGGAGGCCATCCGGGAGGTCACCATGGATGTGGAGGAAGGCGCGGATATTATCATGGTAAAACCCGCCCTGCCCTACCTGGATGTCATCTACCGGGTGCGCGAAGAAATCGATCTGCCTGTAGCCGCCTATAACGTCTCCGGTGAATATGCCATGATCAAAGCCGCCGAACAGATGGGCTGGTTAAACGGGACCGAAGTCATGATGGAGACCTTAACCGGCATTAAGCGGGCCGGCGCGGACATGATTCTCACCTACTTTGCCATGGATGCCGCCGCCGCATTAAACGCGGCAAAATAATTTTTTGGAGAAAAATCCCATTGAGTGCTGATAAACCCGAATCCCATCCCCGAAATGGACAACCCGTGCCCAAAAACGCCAACCTGCGGCTGGTGGCATGGGAGGTAACACGGAACTGCAACTTAAACTGCGCCCATTGCCGCGCCGCAGCCACCAACCAGGATTATGCCGGGGAACTGGATACCCCTGCCGCGCTTCGGCTGCTTGACCAGATCGCCGAAGTCGGCCAGCCGATTGTCATTCTAACCGGGGGTGAGCCGCTCATGCGGAAGGACATTTTCGAGCTGGCGGAATACGGCACCGCCAAAGGACTCCGGATGGTGATGGCGCCCAACGGCACGCTGATTACCGAAGCGGTGGCCCAAAAAACGGCGGTCTCCGGCATCCAGCGCATCAGTGTCAGCCTGGACGGGGCCACCAAGGAGCGGCATGACGGGTTTCGCGGCGTTGACGGCGCATTTGAGGGGGCGCTTCGGGGCATTGAAGCGGCCAAATCCCAGGGCATTGAATTTCAGATCAACACCACCATCAGCAAATACAACTACGACCAGATTCCCGAGATCCTGAAGCTCGCGGAAAACTTAGGCGCTGTGGCGCTGCATATTTTTCTGCTCGTTCCCACCGGCCGCGGCAAGTATATCGTGGACCAGGCGATCACCGCAGAGGAATATGAATACACGCTGAATTGGTTTTACGATCAGAAACAGAAAACCAATCTGCAGCTGAAGGCCACATGTGCCCCGCATTATTACCGGATTCTCAGGCAGCGGGCGCGCCAGGACGGCCTGTCGGTGACCTATGACACCCATGGCCTGGATGCGGTCACCCGGGGCTGCCTGGGCGGGACTTCCTTCTGCTTTATCTCGCACACCGGCATTGTCCAGCCCTGCGGTTTCCTGGATTTAAACTGCGGCGATGTCACCCAAAAACCCTTTTCAGAGATCTGGTGGGATTCTGAGATCTTTAACCAGCTGCGCGATTTTGACAACCTCAAGGGCAAGTGCGGCGCCTGCGAATTTAAATCCGTCTGCGGCGGATGCCGCGCCCGGGCCTATGAAGCCACCGGCGACTATCTGGCCGAAGAGCCCCTATGCAGCTATCAGCCCCGCTCAAAAACGAGCAACTAGATAGCAATTGGAAAAACCTGAACACTGAAACCTTACAAGGCGCCAATGTTTGTCAAGCAGATTTTCCTGTCCCGAATGGCCAATTTTGCCTACCTGGTAGGCGATGAAGCCACCCGCACCGCAGCTGTTATCGATCCCTCTTTTGACCCGGAAAAAATCCTGGCAGAAGCCCAAAATGCCGGGTACACCATTACCCATTTGATTAATACCCACGGCCATGCCGACCATGTGTCCGGCAATGCCGCCATTATAGAGGCCACCGGCGCAGAGCTCTTGATCCATGAGACGGACGCGAACCAGGTGACCAAGTTTTTAAGCAAGGCCATTTCCCGGCTCATGGGCGGTAAGGGATCACCCGGGGCGAGCCGCCTTTTAACGGATAAGGAAATCATTTACATCGGGCAAACCGAGCTTTCCGTCATCCATACCCCGGGCCATACACCGGGCTCCATCTGCATTTATGCCCCGGGCCATCTGTTTACCGGGGACACCCTGTTCGTCGGCGCCGTGGGTCGAACGGATCTGGCCGGCGGCTCTATGGCGCAGCTATTGGAATCCATCCGCGAAAGACTCTATACACTGCCAGGGGATACGCGCGTCTGGCCGGGCCATGACTACGGCGAAAGCCCCTCCTCCACCATAGAAACGGAAAAGCGCACCAATCCGTTTACCTGATATGCACTGTCGATAAAGCGGGGCCGCAATCATGCAAGCAAATGACCTGTCCATCGAGCAGCTCGCCGGCCAGCGCCTAATGGTCGGATTTGACGGCACCGAGTTGACCGATGATTTAAAATTTCAGATCGATACGATTAAAGTCGGCGGGGTGATTCTTTTTGCCAGAAACTTAGAGACCCCGACGCAAGTCAGACGTCTGTGCTTTTCCATCCAGGATTATGCCCGATTCTGCGGGCTGCCGCCCTTATTTATTGCCGTGGACCAGGAAGGCGGTGTGGTCGCGCGGCTTAAAGCCCCGTTTACGGAATTTCCCGGCAATCCCGCTATGCGCGGTCCGGAAGATGCGATCCAATTTGCGGAAACAACCGCTAAAGAACTGACCGAGGCGGGCTTTAACATGAACATGGCGCCGGTCATGGATGTGGCGCCCGAAGGGTTTGACAGCGTAAATGCCAAACGCATTTTCGGACATGACCCGGCATATGTCGCGCAAATGGGCCGTACGGTGATCCGGCATCTTCAAAAAAACGGCCTCATGGCCGTGGCCAAGCATTTTCCGGGCATCGGCCGAACCATACGGGACTCCCACCATGAACTCCCAACTTTGGCCAGCTCCCTCGCGGACATGGAAGCCTATGATCTGATTCCTTTTCAGGCAGCGGTCGAAAACCGGGCTGCCGGCATTATGCTCTCCCACATCCGGTATGCCGGCATTGATCCGGAATGGCCCGCCAGCCTGTCAAAGAAAATCGCAGGCGACCTGCTTCGAGCGCAGTTTGGCTATAACGGCCTTGTCATCACCGATGATCTTGACATGGGGGCGATTGCCAAGCATTATGATATTAAAACCATTATTCAGCGGGTGACGAATGCAAATGTGGATATCGCCCTGATCTGCCATCCCGGCCCGAACATTGAAGCCGCCCGGGACCAGATATTACAATCCATGCGCGAGGATGACGGTCTTTATGCGGCAGGACTTGCGTCCGTTTCCCGAATGGCTGAACTGAAAAATCAATATATCGATACCCATGATTTTTAAAATTACGGCCGGTGCCTGTGTTCTATATGCCGCCTACTGCGGCCTGATATTTTTGGTCCAGCGGCCGGTTATGTTTCCGCGGCACATTATCCAGACCC
>DATGCF010000050.1:0-40223 GCA_035312245.1 Desulfosalsimonadaceae bacterium | reverse complement strand
CTTTATCTCCCAGCGCATAGACGAACTCGGCTTTTGGCATGAGGTTGCCCATTTTTCCATAAGCCTCAATCCCAAAATAATGGACATTGGCTTCGCGGGCCTGGTTGTCGCTATAGCCATAAAAAGGGGCTACTTTTAACGGCCCGGCTGGCAGGGTTGCCTTGGCTATATAAGCCTGCCAGTCTTGATCGTCACCATTGCCATCTGTAATAGCAGCGTCCTTGATGATTAGGCCTAACAATTCCCACTTGATATCATCCATGCTTCCGAACAGGCTGATGTAGGGGTGATCGTCACCATAGAACAATCCACCGGTTTCCAGATCCGCCCAGGTTGTGTTCCAGCCGGTTTCTAATGTGGCCGGTAGGCCGTGGGACGAAAAATCATAGCTGAATTCGAGCTTCTCAACACCAAAGTCTTCGCCCCGCATCCCCAGGTCAGGAACTTCGCCGGCCCTTGAGCCTCGATCCGCATTGCCTTGATCAAAGGAAAAGTCGCTTTCCAGAATTGTCATAAACTTCCAATTTTCGCCCCCGCCTTTCATCCCGAGACGGATTTCATTCCGGACGGTGATCTCATCGTTGTCAATAATTCCGCTTTCATCAAGCAGCCAGTCGAACCCGGTGTCATCATCATTGAAATCCATATTGCTGACAAAATGCGGAAACGTTTTCAAGCTGCCAAAGAGTTGAATGCCTACATCCGTTGTTACCGGTGTGACCTTGCCCATACCCATTTCGGCCAGAGCCGGGCCGGTCAGAAAGGCCACGCTGGTAAAAGCTAAAAACATGATCATTGCCAATCGTTTCATTGGTTCCCCCCTTTTCTTCTTTTGAAATTACTTTCAAAAAGTTCACTCCAACCATGCAAGCCATTTATTCCATAGACTGCCCTCCTTTTTATTAAATAGTTTACTGATATTATTTATATTATAGAAAAATATCAGTAAAATCAAAAACTTTTTAAGATTTTATGTAAAATTTTAAAAAAAAGCAGAAACTTGTATTATAGATTAGCAAGGTGGACGATTCTTCATCCATGGCCAAAGCGTGCCTTAATTTTTTCCCGGTCCGGGCTGCCATCGGCTTTTAAGGGAAAATCCGTTGTCATTTCCACATAATGGGGCTTTTTATACCGGGCGATCCGTTCGCCGACAAAATCGATCAGGGCCTGGGCCGCCAGAGACGCGCCGGGTTTTAACAGGCATACCGCCTTGATCCCTTCCTTCCATTTGGGATCCGGCACGCCGAAGACCACCGTATTCTCAACAGCGGGGTGCTCCAGAATGACCTTTTCCACTTCCGCAGGATAGACATTTTCCCCGCCCGGTTTGATGAGGTCTTTTTCCTCTTTTCGGCCCGCATAGAATAAGAAGCCCGCCTCATCGAATTTTCCGGTATCTCCGGTATGATGCCAACCCCCGCGAAACGTATGGGCATTTTCGTCAGGCAGGTTCCAGTATCCCTTAAAAATCAGCGGTCCCCGCATGACGATTTCGCCGATTTCCCCCGTGGGAACGGGCTGGTCGGCATCATTGACGGTGCGGACATCCGAGAGGATGACCGGCCGGCCCGCCGAACCGGGCGCATCATTGTAAGGGCCGATGGTGGTAATCATGGCCGTCTCGGTTTGGCCGTACATACAGAAATACGTACCCTGGGTCATTTCCTGATATCTCTCGATGTCTTCGGCCGTGCCCAGACCGATGACCGATCTGAGGGATGATAATTTGTGGTTGCCCTCGCCGGCTGCCGTCAGGATAGAGCCCAGTATCGGCGGAAAATCAAAAATCAGCGAGACCCCGAACTCATCGATCAGGCCGGCGGCATGGGCGGCGTCGAACTTGGTCATGTTGACGTTTAAGGCGCCGCTCTGATAGGCGGCCATTGCCATAAACATCCCGGCCACATGAAACAGGGGAAGCAGGCTCAGATGAACATCCTTTTCCGAAAGCCCGAAATAGTAGTTGAGGTGCAAACAGGCGCACATCAAGTTGCCATGGCTGAGCAGCGCCCCCCGGGGGCGGCCGCCAACCGCTGCGGTATGGATGATGATGAAGCTGTCATCATTTTCTACATTGGCGGGCACAAACGGTTCGGTTTGATCGAGCAGCGAGGCAAAAGATTCATAGCCGCCACTGTCCGTTTTTAAGTTGAAAAATCGCATGTCGGACGGCAACTTAGCGCGGTGCGTGTTAATCATTTCCTGAAATTCCGCATCCGCAAACAGACGCTTGGGCGCACAGTCGCTTAGGTTGTAACAGGCTTCTTCGCCGCTCAGCCGCCAGTTGACCGGCAGCATAACCGCTCCTAAAGCGGCGGCCGCGCCATAGAGCAGGAAGTACTCCGTGCTGTTTTTGCCGAATACCCCAAGCCGGTCGCCCTTTTGAATCCCGGCGGCCTGAAGCCCTGCAGCCAGCCGGTCGACCCGGGCTTTTACCTCGGCAAACGTCAGTGTCTGTTCGGTATCCACGTCATGCCATGCCGTTGCCGCGGAAAAAATATCGGCATTGCGTCTGATTAGATCATAGTAAGTAAAATCATACAGTCCCATGGGCGTTTTCCCCGTCTGGCTGGGGTTTCTAAAATGGTTCAACCTATTTAACCGTTATGACCGGACACGGGGCCCTTAAGATAATAAACTGGGCGGTCGAGCCGAGGATGATTTTCTGGGCGCGCGATTTTTTCTTAATGCCGACATATATCAGATCGACTTCCTTATCCTGGGCAAATTTGACGATGTCTTCCCCGGGTGACATGCCGCGGGCCAGTTGATGGGTTTCGCATTCCACGCCGGCCTCTTCCACGAATTTCTTAGCCGCATTCAGTCGGGCCTCTATTCTGTCAATGGCTCTTAATCTCTCCGCAGAGCCGCCTTCCGTGGAAGTCATTACCAATACTTTAGCACTAAATATTTTTGCGTGATCCCTTGCCAGTGACAAGGCGGTATTGGAAACATCCGTGCTGCTATACCCAACTAAAATTTTCATGAGCCTTTTCCTTTTCCGGATGCCCGGTTACATCCAGCGTTTTCTCCGTTTGTAGGATTTGACTTCTTTAAACGATTTGCGGCCTCCGCCCTGAGTAATACCCATGTAGAACTCCTTGACATCCGGGTTGTTTTTCAGCTCTTCGGACGGCCCTTCCAGCACAATTTTGCCGGATTCCATGATATAGGCATACTGGGAGACATCCAGGGCGATCTTGGCATTTTGCTCAACCACCAGGATGGTGGTATTCATTTCCTGGTTGATGGTACGGATATTTTCAAAAATTTCTTTGACCAGAAGCGGCGCCAGGCCAAGTGAGGGCTCATCGAGCATGAGTACTTTGGGCGAGCTCATCAGGGCTCTGGCGATTACGATCATCTGCTGCTCCCCCCCGGAGCAGTACCCCGCCAAACGATGGGTGATGTTTCCCAGCCGGGGGAAATGCTTGTACATGAGCTCATGATCGGCATTTATGGCCTGCTGGCCGTCTTTTCGGGTAATAGAGCCGACCCGGATGTTCTCATCCACTGTCAGATGCTTGAAAACCCGCCGTTCCTCAGGCACCATCACCGCCCCCAGTTTCACCACCTGTGTTCCCAGCACATTGGTGATGTCTGTGCCCCTGAACTTGATGTAGCCATCCCTGATAAAACCGTTTTCCGGTTTGAGCAGGCCGCTGATCGCCCGCAGGGTGGTTGTTTTGCCCGCCCCGTTGGTTCCGAGAAGCGCAACAATGCCGCCCTCCGGAACTTTAAGGCTCACCCCCCGCAGCACCTGGACGATATCGTGATAGACCACTTCAATGTTGTTGACTTCAAGTAAATATCCGTTTTCTTGTGTCGTCATGTGCTTTAAACCCGAGATTCCAGCATTTTTATCTGCCCTTTATCCAAACGCCGGTGGTGAATGGATGCGATCACTCGATAAAAGGGGGTTGGAGAAACATTCGCCGTCTCATCTCCCCAAACCCCCTTTTACGAGGGGGGCGTTACTTACTTGATCTTATCCGTATATTCCGGGATAAACGGTTTGCCCACAGCGCGGAACTCCCCGTTCTGGACTGCGTAAAGCTGCAGGGTGTCAACCCCCTGGTGATCGTCTTTCGAATAGGTCACCGGGCCCACGGCAGTGCCGGAGTAGAAGGCGTTCATGCCGTTCATTGCCAAAAGCTCCTGGTAAAGGGTTTTTTTGTTGACTTCTTCACCTCTGGCCTTGGCCCGCTGGATAACCTCTGTGGCCACCTCTGCGACAATGATGCCGGCGGCGTAGTTATGGGAATTGGCCGTCTTGTCGTCGCGGTTGTAGCGCTCGGCGAGTGCAATCTGGGTGTCAGCGGCGTAGCTCTCATCACTGGTGGTAATAAAGGAAGTGGTCCAGTAGAAATTTTCAGCAGCCTTCCCGGCCAGGGCGATCAGGTCGTTACCGCCCGTGTAATGGGCGCCCATAAAGGTGATTTTGCCTTTTTCGCCAAAGCTTCCAGCCACCAGATCCATACGGCTGGCGCCTTTTAACAGGGTGGCCACCGGCGACTGCACCGTCTGGCTGATGACGTACTGGACCCCTTTGCTTTTCCAGCGCTGAAGCATGCCGGTCACATCCAGATCCTTGCCGTGCTCCACGACCTCCACGATTTCCATATCAAGGCCTGCTTTAACCGTTGCTTTGACATCTTCCACCGGGCCTCTCCCGAATGCGGAGGGATGCACGTACATGGCCACTTTGGGTGTTTTGCCGTCATGATTGGCCACCAGATATTCGGCCAGACCGATGGCCTGGGCGGAATAGGAGGCAATGGGCAGGAAAACATAGTCCGAATCCTCTATGTTGCCCGCGTGATAAGAGGCCGGCAGGGTCGGCATTTTCACCTCCTCAAAATCCCGTTTCAGCGCCAGGGTGCTGCCGGTTGAATAGTTGAGGTAAAAGACCATGCCCATGTCCAGGTATTCTTCGAAATTGCGTTTGGTGATGGCGGTTTCATACTTGTCGTCCCGGATTTCATATTTGATGGTGTCCTTGCCAAGCAGCTTCATGTCATTGGCGTAGCGGAAATAATCCTCCACACCCTTGGCATATGGGTTTCCGGCATCGGATGTCGGGCCGGTGATGGCAAGCGACAACCCGATCATGTATTCCTCAGCCACTGCCGAGACCGGCATGGCCAGCATGAGGACAACTACGGATACAATGATCCCAATGGATATTTTTTTCGTTTTCATTTCCCCCTCCTTGCTTTTTGGTTAGTTTCAATCGGTTTCCCGTTGATTCGGGAAAACCGGCGGCCGAAATCAATAGCGAAACGGCCACAATTTTACGTATGAACGCAAGATTCGCCACCAGTTGGCGATTCCGCGCGGTTCAAACATGAGAAAAAGCACGATCACCAAACCAAAGCTCAAAGGGCGCAGTCCGGTCGCCAGGTCAAGGGAGGAAGGCAGAAGATGGCCGGCCCATTCGGCCAGATTCTCCATTTGCAGATCCAGCATTTTTATGGCCGCCGGCCCGAAAAAGGTGCCGGGCAAAGACCCCAGGCCGCCGACGATGGTCATGGCCAGGTATTGAATCGATTCATGCAGGGTAAAGGTTTCAAATCCCGCGCCCCGGTTCAGGTAGGCCTGCATGGCGCCGGCCACCCCGGCAAAAAAACCGGCCAGTCCGAATGCCGAAACCTTTGTAAACCCCGGATGCATGCCCATGGCGTCGGCCGCCCGGTCGTTGTCCCGAACAGCCACGAGGCTTCGGCCATAGCGCGTGCGCAGAAGATTTCGGACGCCGAATCCAAGGATAACCACTGTTATCAAAAGCGCGTAATACCAGAAATTGTAGTGCACGCTTCTGCCCACCTCGCCGGTGAACCAGTATACGCGGCCCACATAGATAAATTGCCCCTGATTGAAAAAATCCATGAATCCCACGACCCATTGGAATATCATCTGAAAGGAAAGGGTGGCCATCAGCAGATACAGGTGCCTTAACCGAAGCGCCGGCAGCCCCACGATCAGGCCGAAAACCGCGCCTGTCAATCCGCCGGCGACAATCATCAGCGGCCAGGCATGGGTGATCAACACATGCTGATCCCCGATGATTTGGGCCAGGCAGGCCACGGTATAGGCGCCGACCCCCACGAAGGCCGCGTGGCCGACGGATATCAGCCCCCCGAAACCGGTGACCAGATTCAAGCCCAAAACCGCAATGACTGCCACGAGAATATTGTCAAAGATCAGCATATATTTGCTGCTTGCCTGAAAGAAAAACGGCCAGGCAAAAAGCGCGGTCAGAAAAGCCGCAAAAAGCAGCCGGTCGATATGGGTGAAGAAAATCCGCTGTTCTTCCCGGTAGGTGGTGAAATAGTTGCCTGTCGCCAACCAACGATTTGCTGACATAGTCTAAACCCGTTCGATTTCGTATGTGCCGAATAAACCGTGCGGTTTGAAAAGCAGTAACACCAGCAGCAGAATGTAGGGCAGCACCTGGCCAGTGCCGTTCAAGCCCCAGTTGCCGTCCAGGTATCCCCCGGCAAACTGCTGGATGAGTCCCATGAGGATGCCTGCCACCACCGCCCCCAGCAGGGAATCCAGACCGCCTAAAATCACCACCGGGAAAACCAGGATGCCGAAAGCGTGGAGCGTAGCAAAATTTAGTCCCGTAATATTGCCGAGAATCCCGCCGGCTGCGGCCGCTGTCAATCCGGCGGTGGCCCATGCCAGCCCGAATACCTTGGGAACAGAGATGCCGATGGACATGGAGGCCATCTGGTCGTCTGATACGGCCCGCATGGAGATGCCCACGGTGGATTTTTTGAAAAACCAGGAAAACGCCCCGATCAGGATAAAGGTGATAACAACGCCAGTTACCTGCGTGTAGGACAGATAGGTCCCCCATAAGATAATAGGCTCCCGTGGCAGAAACGGGGGGAAGGAAAAGTTCTCCGAGCCGAAGGGGGTGAGGTAGATCAGCCCGTCGATAATCGACATCAGGCCGATGGTCACCATGATAACCGAGATGATGGGCTCGCCGATCAGGCGCCGCAGAAAGATCCGCTCCACGCTCATGGCCAGGAAAAAGGTGACGATCATGCTCATCACAAACGATATGTAGATAGGGACGCCCATCCATACCGTTAGGACGTAGGTGATATAGGCGCCGGTGGCGATGATCTGGCCGTGGGCGAGATTCAGCACCCGGCTTGACTTGTAGATCAGTACGAATCCGATTGCGGCCAGGGCGTAAATGGAGCCCACCACAATCCCGCTGAAGACAAGTTGCAGAAAATAGCTCATCAGTTTTCTTCCATGGTGTAAAAACGGATTTTGGTTTGCACGGTTGTCGTCTGCCCGTCCTGATATTGGTAAAACGCCTCGACCTGCTTTTCCGAGATATCCTCGTCGTACAAGGCTTCATAGAGGTCATGGTATTTTTCCCGGACGAATTTGCGGCGGATTTTACCGGTTTTGGTTAATTCCCCGTCATCCACGTCCAGCAGTTTGTAAAGAATCGCGAATCGATGGATTTTAAAATGGTCTTTTTCCGCGTTCCGATTGATTTTGACGATTTCGTCATATATGAGATCGGCGACCTCCGGCTTTGCGGATAGATCCATAAACGTTGAAAAGGAAATACCCCGGTCCTCGGCCCATTTACCAACGACGATGGGGTCGACATTAATGAGCGCGGCCACGTAGTCCCGCTGATCGCCGAAAACAACCGCCTCTTTGATATATGGGCTGAATTTAAGACGGTTTTCAATAAACATGGGGGAAAACATCTCGCCCCGGTTGTTATGCATGACATCCGAGACCCGGTCGATGACCACCAGGTGGCCGTTTTCGTCGATATAGCCGGCATCTCCGGAATGGAGCCATCCCCCTTCAAGCAGCTCCGCGGTTTTTTCCGGCTGCTTGTAATAGCCCGGCGTCACCGAATCCGATCTGGACAGAATTTCACCTTTATCAGAAATTTTGCATTCCGTCCGGGGCAGGGGCTTGCCCACCGTGTCGGGTCGGACGTCGCCGTCGCGGTGCATATAGGCGATGCCCACGATCTCGGTCTGGCCGTAGATCTGTTTGAGGTTGACGCCTATTGCCTGGTAGAAGGTAAACAATTCCGGTCCCAGGGCCGCTCCCCCTGTGTAGGCGCGGCGGAGGCGGAGAAACCCGATCTGGTTGATCAGCGGCCGAAACATCATCTGTTTGCCGATCCATGCCTTAAGCCGGAGCCCCATTGGCATCTTTTCACCGGTCATCCGGTATCTGGCCGCCTGTTCACCGATTTTCATGAAATAGTTGTAGCAGAGTTTGTTAAGCCAGTAGGATTCATCGATTTTCAGCCAGATCTGGGACCGGATGGTCTCGTAGATGCGCGGGGCGCCGAACATGAAGTGCGGACCGATTTCCTTTAAATCCGACATGGCGGTTTCCACGGATTCGGGAAAGTTGACGGCGATTCCCGTTGCCATGGCCACCCCGAAGGAGTTCATCTGCTCGCCGATCCAGGCAAAGGGGAGAAATGAGACGTATTCATCCGTTGGGTCCAGGGGATCGGCCTCGGTCAGCTGCAGGCCCATATTGATGTAGTTTTTGTGCGTCAGCATGGCGCCCTTGGGAAGCCCCGTGGTGCCCGAGGTCAGGCACAGGTGGCAGACATCGTCTGGCCGGGTTTCATCGATCAGTTTTTCGAACAAATCCGGATTCTGCTGGTGGGTCTTATCACCTAACTCATACAAATCCTCGATGAACATGAACCAATCATCAGACTGGTAGCCGCGCATGCCCCGGCTGTCTTCGTAAATGACTTTTTTGACGTTCGGGATTTTGTCCCGGACTTCGATCACCTTATCGACCTGTTCCTGGTCATTGCAGAAGACCACGCTCACATCCAGGGAGTCTAAGATCTGGCCGATTTCATCGGGCAGGGTGGTCTGGTAGATCCCGGCGGAAATCCCGCCCAGGGCTTGGGCACCGATGGCTACATAGAGGACCTCCGGTATGTTGTCGGAGATAATGGCTATTTTATCCTCTTTGCCGAAGCCAATTTGTTGAAGTCCCAAGCCGGTCTTGCGGGTATACTCGTAGTATTGGTCCCATGAGTAGCTGATCCAGCGGCCGAAATCCTTTTCCCTGAGCGCCGTCTTATTGCCGCTGGCTTCCACCCGCCAGCGCAGGAGCTGCGGAATGCTTAAACTCAGTAAATGATCTGTGTCCGGTGCTTTCAATTTTACTCTTCCCCGATGTAGGCTTCGATGACCTTGGCATTTGACGCCACTTCCGTCGGTCCGCCCGAGCCGATGACCTCCCCGAAATCAAGCACATAGATTTGATCCGAAATATCCATAACCACGCCCAGGTCATGTTCCACGAGCACGACCGTGATATCCCATTCATTTTTGATATCCATGATGAAACGGACGATATCTTCTTTCTCTTCGATGTTCATGCCGGCCATTGGCTCATCCAGCAGAATCAGTTGCGGCGCCAGTGTGAGGGCCCGGGCCACTTCAACCCGTTTTTGCACGCCGTAGCTTAAGTTGCCCACCACTTGCTTGCGATAGGGTTCCAGCTCCATGAAATCGATGACCTCTTCCACATGCTCTCGGTTTTCGGCTTCCACCTTCGACGCCTTGCCCCAAAAAATAAAGGCGTTCAGCAGGCTGTATCGCAGCTTCTGGTGCCGGGCCAGCATGAGGTTGTCTAAAACCGACAGGCCGCGGAAGAGTTCCAGATTCTGGAAGGCCCGGGCAATGCCGATGCTTGATACCCGATGGGGCGAGGCCTTGGTGAGCCGGTGGTCGTCGTAATGGATTTCGCCCTTGGTTGGATGATAGAAACCCGAAATGCAGTTTAGCAGGCTCGTCTTGCCGGCACCGTTGGGGCCGATGACCGAGGTGATCATTCCCTCCTGAATTTCCATTTGAACCGAGGAAAGGGCGTGAAGGCCGCCAAAAGTAAGGGTTACATCCGCGATGCTTAGATTTGCCATAATGCTCTCAAGTATTTGAAGTGAGAGTAGGGACCTGTGCTTTGTTTGCTAACTAGAATAGCTTGTTCAATCAGAGAGTCAAGCGTACAGAATAGTAGTAAAATAGTGGGTTAAACCCACTATTTTTCAAACGATAAAAGGTGCGATCGCAAGTTTATCTTCTTGTTTTTTATGTCTAATTTGGACCGAATGTTGTGGCGGTGAAACAATACCGTATTAAGGGACACCAGCAGCAGCTCGGCAATTTCCTTGTTGGTCTTGCCCGCTTTGATCAGATCCGCCACCCGGATCTCCATCGGGGTAAGACTGCCCATCTGCCCGGTGAGTTGATTGATAAAGGGTGAGATAATGTTTTTAAGATTGGTCTTTAAAATCTGGAGCAGGGTCCGCTGACGGGTTTCGAGCCGGCTGCTCAGCACCTTTTCCAAATACGGGCTCACCAGCTCTTCGACATTTCTGCGTACCATGTCGCTTAGCTCCTTTTTGTCATCCTCGCGCTGCTTGAGCAGCACGCGAAGGGCGGTGTTGACCTCTTCTAAATGATGCGACTGGGCGCTTAGCTCTTTTTGGTGCTCGCGCAGGGAGCGTTCGATCCGCTTGCGTTCCTCGACCTGCTGCTCCAATTCCCGGTTGGCCCGTTCCAGTTCCGCAGTGCGCTCGGCCACGAGCTCCTCCAGGTGGTCGTGGTAGGTCTGCAGCTCTTTTTCCGCCTGTTTCTGGGCGGTGATATTGCGAAGGATCACGATGTTGCCGGCGGGTTTGCCGTCAATGCCTTTGTAAAGGGTGGAGCTGATCTGCACATCCAGAATCCGTCCGTCCCGGGTAAAGCGGCGGGTCTCAAAGAGGTTGATGGTCTGGCCGGCGAGCATCTTCTTGATGGCCGCCTTGGTCTCCGCCACGTTCTCCCTGGGCACAAAATCGATTTTTTTGCCCAATAGTTCATCCCGGGTCAGGCCGAATGTCTGCTCAAAGGCCGGATTGACATAGGTGGCGACCCCTTGCATGTCATAGACCACGATCGGATCCGGTGAGGATTCCAGCAGAGTGCGGTACCGGGTTTCGCTTTCCCGCAAAACCGCTTCCGTGCGCTCACGCTCTGCCAGTTCGCGTCGAACATCGGCATACAGCCTTGATTTCTGCAAAGCGATAATCGCCAGGGCGGCGAAGCGTTCCAAAGCCGTGACATCTTCCTGGGTGAACCGCTTGTCCCCGTTAACATGGGCGAGACCGATGACCCCCAAGACGCCTTGGTCGGATTTAAGGGGAATACCCACGATTGAGCGCAGTTGATCCAGTTTTTTATCCGGAATCCGGCCCGGCCAGCATTGGTAGTCATCTACCAGCAGCGGGGCTTCGGCCTCCCACACGCATCCGCCCATGCCCTCACCGATCGCAACCTGCCGGCCCAGCTGGTTTTTAAAAAAACCGAGCCCCATCCGCATCTGCATCCGGTTTTCGCCGGGTTCGCGCAGGTAGATGTAGCCGTGGGCCGTGCACGTAAGTGAGGCTGCCCGGTCCAGAATGCTTTCCAAAATTTCTTCCTTGTCCAGCCGGTCGATTAGTCCCAGGGAGGTCTCATGCAGGGCTTCAAGATAGATATTCTGCCGATGGAATCTGGCCTCTTCGGATTGGCATCGCTGGAGCTGATTGCTCATCAGGGTGAGGGAATCCATACCGGCACCTTAAGATGCTTGACATGAAAATAAAGATACTGTTTGAATACAAACGTATTTCAGGCTAGAATGTATTTACTTTTTACCACTCCCAACCGGCTATTTCAATAATAAATTAATTGTCAGGTATTTAGGTTAGGGCATTATTTCATATGGATTTTTCACAAGAGCAGCTCATGATTCAAAAGATGGCCCGGGAATTCGCCCGGAAGAACCTGGCTCCATTGGCCGCCGAAAGGGACCGCGAACACGCCTATCCGGCCGAGAGTCTTGAAAAAATGGGCGAACTGGGGCTGTTGGGCATGCTGGTCCCCGAGGTTTATGGCGGCGAAGAGATGGATACGGTTTCCTATGCGCTGGCCATGAGTGAAATCGCCTATGCCTGTGCCTCCACCGCGGTGATCATGTCCGTTCATAACTCGATTTGCTGCGGCAGCCTTCTGCGGTTCGGCACCGAGGCGCAAAAGCACCAGTTTCTCGTGCCCATGGCCCGGGGCGAGTTCATCGGCTCCTTTGCGCTTTCCGAGCCGGAGGCGGGATCGGATCCGGCGAGTCTTCAGACCACGGCGGAAAAAGAGGGGGATGACTATATTTTAAACGGCACCAAACGCTGGATCACCGGCGGCGCCACCTCAGGGCTCTTCATCGTGCTGGCCAAAACGGATCCCGAGGCGGCGCACAAGGGAATCTCGGCATTTCTTGTCACCCGCGACATGGAAGGGTTTGCCACCGGCCGCCTTGAGGATAAAATGGGACAGTGCGCCTCGGACACCACGGACCTCTTGTTTTCAAACTGCCGGGTGCCGGCCGACCACCTCCTTGGGCATGAGGGTGAGGGGTTTATGGTGGCCATGTCCGGATTAAACGACGGCCGAATCGGGATTGCCGCTCTTTCGCTGGGCGTCGGCCAGGCCGCCCTGGATGAGGCGGTCGCCTATGCCCGGCAGCGCGTTCAGTTCGGCCGGCCAATTGCCCAAAATCAGGGGCTTCGCTGGATGATCGCGGATATGGCGACCGATGTGGAGGCCGCCCGCCAGCTGGTTTTTAATGCGGCGGCCAAAAAGGATCGGGGCGAAAAATGCAGCAAGGAGGTGTCCATGGCCAAGCTCTACGCTGCTGAGATGGCCAACCGGGTGACTGGCCAGGCCATTCAGATCCACGGCGGCTACGGCTATACCCGGGAGTTCGCCGTGGAGCGGTTGTACCGGGACGCCCGGGTGCTGACCATCTATGAAGGTACCTCCCAGATACAGAAGATCGTGATCGCAAACGAGGTCATCGGGGACAAAAAGAAGCGGGGAAAAAAATAATGGAACAGAGTCAGATCTATACGCCCTTAAGCGAACTGACCGCCCGCCGGGAAAAGCTCCAGGCGTATCTTCAGAAAGAAGGCATTGACGGGGCGCTCATCGTTCAGAATGCGGATCTTTTCTATTTCAGCGGCACCATTCAACAGGGTCAGCTCTATATCCCCGACCGGGGCGAGCCGGTGCTCATGGTCAGAAAGGATATCGCGCGGGCGCAAGCCGAATCCGCGCTTCCGCAGATTGTCCGGTTTTCGCGTTCCAGGGAGCTGATGGATATTTTTTTAAATTACGGGCTTTCCGTCCCCCGGACCCTTGGCATGGAACTCGATGTTTTGCCCGCCAATCAGTATTTCAGCTTTTCCCGGCTTCTGGAAAACACCCGGATCGTGGATATCAGCACGGCCATCCGCATGGCCCGGGCGGTTAAATCAGACTATGAAGTGGAACTGATCCGCCGGGCCGCGAAGTTTTCGGATAAACTGGCCGCCGCCGTGCCGTCGATTTTAAGAGAGGGGATCACCGAAATCGAACTGGCCGGCCGCATAGAGGCGGAAGCCCGGAAGATGGGGCATCAGGGAATCGTCCGGATGCGGATGTTCGGCGGCGAGCTTTTTTACGGCCATGTCATGGCCGGAGCCACCGCGGCCGCGCCCAGCTATCTGTCTTCGCCCACCGGCGGGGAGGGGGTGACGCCGGCCATTGCCCAGGGCTCAAGCCTGCGGCCTATCGCCCGGAATGAGCCGGTGCTGGTGGACCTGGTGTTTGCGACGGACGGCTATATTTCCGATCATACCCGGATTTTTTCCATCGGCGAGTTGCCGGAGGATCTTAAAACCGCGCACAATGCCATGCGCGAAATCCAGGCGGCGGTTAAAAACGCCGCGGTCCCCGGGGTGGCCGCGGGCACGCTCTATGCCCTGGCTTTGGAAACGGCTGAGGCGCACGGACTTGGTGATTATTTCATGGGTGTGGGCGATCAGCGCATCCGGTTTGTGGGCCACGGGGTCGGCCTCGAGCTCGATGAATTCCCGTTTCTGGCAAAGGGGCAGAAATTAAAGCTTGAGGCCGGCATGGTCATTGCCCTTGAGCCCAAATGTATTTTCCCGGGAAAAGGCGTGGTTGGCATTGAAAACACGCATGTGGTCACGGAAAACGGGCTTGAGCAGCTGGGGCGGTTTGAGGAAGATATCATCGTGGTCTAAAAAGCCGCCCAAAATCCGTCCATACTGTCATTTCGAGCGGCAGCGAGAAATCTTTTAAACCAAGATTCCTCGTCACTATCGTTCCTCGGAATGACAACAGCGAAAGGCTCGGGTATAGCAGCCTATTTGAAATCGGAAATATCAACCCCCCGCATTTTCGCCCGCTTGTCAAACCAGTCCATCTCGTCCTTGGGCGGGGTTTCAATCTGCTCTTCCGGCTTTTTGACAAGCGAGATGGCCTCGGTGGGGCAGGTGGTCACGCACAGGCCGCACCCGATGCATTTCTCCGGAACCACATGGTAAGCCTCGTCGCCTTCTTCAATGGCATGCACCTGGCAGCGCTCATCCGCGCATACGCCGCAGGCCGTGCATAATTCCGGGTCAATTTGAGCATAGTAATTGGAGTTGATCACATCGCCTGCTTTAATGCCCATCTCATTGATGCCCCGGAGCACGCCGCAGCAGCACCCGCAGCAGTTGCAGATAAAGTAATGCCCGCTCTGTACGTTCCAGGTCAGATGCACCAGCGCCTCTTCCTCGGTCTTTTTGAGCAGTTCGTAGGCCTCTTCCCTGGTCATGGGGGTGCCATAGGGATGGTTGTCAAACAGGTTCGGAATCGGGGCATAGGCGGTGCATACCCGCATGGGTCGGTCGCACGGCTCGCCCATCAGCGCCTTCTCTTTTTTGCATATGCAGTCCATGACCATAAAGGATTGGCTGTTTTCGATGATGTTTGATACCCGTTCATAGGAAAGCGTCTGGTGATCGCCCTCGATTTCGGATTCAATGGGGATCACCTGCATGAGCTGGGGCTTGTTTTCAAAAAACTGCTTGCCGAAAGTCTCGGCGTATGCCTCGCACATTTCCGCCATCTCGCGGTCGAGATGCGGCATTTGCATCTCGTAGATGCCGAATACCCAGGGCAGCATCTTGTAGATTTTAACCCCGCCCATATCGACCCCGAAGATCTGGCCCTTTTTCTCCATGGTTTCAAGCTTGGGGGCGAGTGCCTCAAGCGATATGCCGATGCGGTCGGCAATTTGATCCGGGGTTTCAAAGTTAAGCTTCAGCTGGCAGAAGAGTTCCGCCTCCTCCGGGGTAAAGATCCTCTCTAAAATTTTTAGTTCAATGCCGTCGTCGGTGGGCGGGAAGCCATTGGGCAGGGTATCCAGCACCCGGGCCAGTTTTTTGTATGATGCGTCGCTCATCAGGGGTCTCCTTTTCGGGATATTAAAAAAACCCGGGTGCGCCCCGGGCTTGATATCGTCACAAAAAGTTTTTTTACACCGAACATCTTAATCTTACGCTCAATTTTGCCCATGCTCAAATAAAATTATTTATATTTCTGGATTTCTGATATTTTAAAAGTTTAAATTGCTTTTAAATGCCCATAAACAGGAAATGAGAGGGGAAGAAAATGCGTAACCGCTTATCAATTTTTCTGCTGGCCGTGGTTTGCTTGGTGGCTGCCGCGGCCGAGGCATCTGCCGGGGAGGTGGTGGACGAATTCTCGTGGAAGGATTTAAAAGAAAGCGGTGAACTGGCCGCCGGTCAATACATCGCCCCGGCCACGCTGCCGCAAACGCCTTTCGACTGCCTGAAAATCAGCCATTCATCCGGGGAATCCCTGACGGCGAAGCTTCTGGCATTGCGCGATCCGGCCATCACCACCAACTTCTATGCGTTAACCGGAAAAGTGAAATACCAGGGGGTGGCCGGGAAGGGGTACCTGGAGATGATGAATCATTTTCCAAAAGGCCGGTATTTTACCAGAACCCTTGCCGAATCCGGACCCATGCAGTATTTCAGCGGTGATTCAGGCTGGCGGCCCGTGGTGCTGCCGTTCTCTTTCCGGCAGGACTCCGGAACCCCGGAAAAAATTACGTTAAGCCTTATCCTGCCGAAAGCCGGCACGGTTTATTTGGGCAACCTGAAATTGGTGCAGTACAAGCAGGGGGAAAATCCTTTGGCCGCTGCCATGCCGGGGGTGTGGTGGAATGCCCGGACCGCCGGTTACGTCGGCGGCATATCCGGTGCATTTATCGGCATCCTGGGCGCCTTAATCGGTTTTCTGACTGCCTGGGGCCGAGCCCAGCGGTTTGCCATGATGGCCTTAAGCGCGATTCTATTTATCGGCGTGGCCGCACTTGTGATCGGCGGCATTGCCCTTTTGCAGGCCCAGCCGTATGCGGTGTTTTATCCGCTCCTGCTTTTGGGGGGTATCTGTACGGTCCTGTCGCTGGTGCTCCGAAAACCGGTGAAACAGACGTATCGGAACCAGGAGATGCGGAAAATAAAGTCCATGGATATGTAAGCTGCGGGAAATTAATAGTTTGACAGCTTTATCTTCCCCTCCATGTATTTAACCGCCGTGCCGGCGATAAACACCCGGTCGCCCGCCACCTCGCAGGTGACATGCCCGCCCCGCAGGGAGACTTGCCTGGCATGAAGCCGCTTTTTCCCCAGCCGGTCGGCCCAGTACGGGGCCAGCTGGGTATAGGCGGAGCCCGTTACCGGATCTTCGTAAACCCCCAGCTTGGGCGCAAAAAACCGGGCCACAAAATCATAGTCCGAAGCCCGCGCGGTAATCATCACCCCACGCCGGTCCAGGGCCATGAGCGGCAGGAAATCCGGTTTTATGGATTCAATGGCCGCCCGGCTCTCAAAAACAGCCATGTAATCCGCCGCCTTCAGGCACGCCAAAGGCGGCCGGCCGAACGCCTTCTCAATCTCCAGCGGCGGATCGCAGGGTGCGGGCGGCTGGGCTGGAAAATCCATGACCAGCTGCGAACCGTCCCGGGCCACGCTCAGGTTCCCGGACCTTGAATCAAAGACAATCCGGTCTTTTTCATAGCCCAGGATTTTAAACAACACCCAGGCCGAGGCCATCGTGGCGTGGCCGCACAGATCCACCTCGCTTTCCGGCGTAAACCACCGGATCTTGAATCCCTCTCCTTGAGCTACGAAAAAGGCGGTTTCTGAGAGGTTGTTTTCCCGCGCAATCTTTTGCATCATATCATCCGGCAGCCATTCATCCAGCGGGCAGACCGCCGCCGGGTTTCCCTCAAACACCTTTTCCGCAAACGCATCAATCTGGTATAAAGTGATTTCCATTTCAGGTTCCTCTATAGACTTCTAAGTAAATTAACGGTTATTCGGTTTTGGGTATTAGGTATTAGGTGAATGCAATCAAATCTTTATGAACTAAGTAGTTCACGGTTCACGGTTCACGGTTCACGGTCCACAGTTCAAGGTTTAAAAGCCTCAGTGCCTTTTTTGCCTTTGGCAAAGGCTCATAAAAAACGGCAAATTCCATTAAGTCCCCCTTTCAGCAAAGGGGGATTTAGGGGGATTTTCATCATGGCCAAATACAAATCCCCCCAATCCCCACTTTTACTTCCAAAGGGGGGATGAGGCAGGCGCCTTTGGCTAATAAGTATACGCACGGGCCTATTTCATAAGTTCCTTTCTGCAAACATATCGCTGCGGCGAAATAAATCGTTTTTTAAGAAGCCATCATCAAACCCCGCTGATCTCACTTTACAACCCCTATCTCATATCGTATAAGAGCGGCTTTGAAGTCAATCCGCCGCTGCAGCAACACGATTTTATTTATCACAAACAGGAGACATCATGAAATCAGGAAAAGTCGGCGCCAGAATCGCAAAGATCATGCAGGAAAAAGACATCGATGCCGAAATGCTGGCCGAGCGGACCGGCTTGAACATCGATTTTCTAAACCGGCTCGAATCAGATGACGCCTTTCCGTCTCTGGGCCCGATGTTAAAAATCGCCCGGGCACTGGGCGTCCGGCTCGGTACGCTGCTCGACGATCAGGTCACCGCCGATCCCCTGATCGTGCGCAAGGCTGATCAGAAAGAAGAAATCCACATGCTGCCGGATAAGGACAAGCCGGTTGAGCTCAAGTTCTATTCCCTGGGGCAGGGCAAGACCGACCGTCATATGGAGCCTTTTTATATCGAGATCTTTCCGGAATCGGCCCGTGAAAAACGGCTCTCGTCCCACGAGGGCGAAGAGTTCATCGTGGTTGTCGACGGCGAAGTCGAAGTCATATACGGCCAGGAGACCTATGATCTGAAGCCGGGCGACAGCATTTACTACAATTCGGTGGTGCCCCACTACGTGAGCTGTAAGTCGCCGCAAAAAGCTGCCATCTACGCGGTGCTCTATATTCCGGAGTAAACGGCCGGCCATTCGTCATTAATTAAGTCAAAACCTTGCCTTGCAATGCGGCAAGTCATAGGGGATAGGGGAGAAATACAATGGATGAAGTGCTTTTAAGGGACCGCACTCTGGGGCAGATACTGGACGAGGCCGTGGCGGCGCACCCGGAAAACATTGCCATCGTTTACGTGGACCGCGATTTCCGCAAGACCTACCGGGAATTTGCCGAAGGCGTGGATCGGATGGCCAGGGGGCTGATGGCGCTCGGCATAAAAAAAGGTGAAAAGGTGGCGATCTGGGCCACCAACATTCCCCACTGGGTGACGCTTCAGTTTGCCACCGCCAGAATCGGCGCCATTCTGCTGACAGTCAATACGAACTATAAGTCCGCGGAGCTGGCCTACCTATTGAAGCAGTCCGAATGCGAAAATCTGTTTGTGATCAACGGCTACCGGGATTCCGACTACGTGCAGACGGTTTATGACCTGGTGCCGGAACTCAAAACCAGTCAGCGCGGCTACATGCAAAGCGCCGAGTTTCCGCATTTGAAACGGGTCTTTTTCCTCGGTCCCGAAAAGCATCGGGGCATGTACACCATCCCGGAAGTCGAGGCCATGGCGGACATGGTCGCAGATGCCGACTACGCGGCAAGAATTGCCCGAAACCATCCCGACGACGTGGTCAACATGCAGTATACCTCCGGAACGACGGGGTTTCCCAAGGGCGTGATGCTCACCCACAACTCCATCGGCAACAACGGCTTTTCTATCGGGGAAAACCAGAACTTTACCCACCGGGACCGAGTCTGCCTGCCAGTGCCGCTGTTTCATTGCTTCGGCTGCGTTTTGGGGGTTCTGGCCGCGGTCACCCATGCCAGCACCATGGTCATCCTGGAGGCCTTCGACCCGGTGGGCGTGATGGCCTCGGTGGAATCGGAGAAATGCACCGCCCTCTATGGCGTGCCCACCATGTTCATCGCGGTGCTCGATCACAAGCTGTTTGACAAGTTCGATTTTTCATCGCTTCGCACCGGCATCATGGCGGGCTCGCCATGTCCGGTCAATGTTATGCGCCATGTCATCGACCGGATGTACATGTCCGAAGTCACCATCTGCTACGGCCTGACCGAGGCCTCGCCGGTGATCACCCAGACGTGCATCGACGATGATATCGCCAAGCGGGAGGAAACCGTCGGACGGCCCATGGCCGGCATCGAGGTCAAACTCGAGGATCCGGAAACCGGTCAGCCGGTGGGCCAGGGAGAGCAGGGTGAAGTCTGCTGCCGGGGCTATAACGTCATGAAGGGCTACTATAATATGCCCGAGGCCACGGCCAATACCATTGACGCCGACGGGTGGCTGCACACCGGGGACCTCGGGGTACTGGACGAAGACGGCTATCTGGCCATCACCGGCCGCCACAAGGATATGATCATCCGGGGCGGAGAAAACATTTACCCCCGGGAGATCGAGGAGTTCCTCTACACCATGGAGGGCATCCTGGATGTGCAGGTGGTGGGGATTCCCAGCCGAAAGTACGGCGAAGAGGTCGGCGCCTTTGTCATTCCAAAGGAAGGCGCCCACATTTTGCCGGAGGATGTGCGCGATTTCTGCCGCGGCCAAATCAGCTGGTACAAAATCCCCAGGCATGTCGCCATGGTGGATTCCTTCCCCATGACCGCCAGCGGCAAGGTCCAGAAATATATCCTGCGCGAGGGCGCCGCAGACTGGTTCCCGGAAGCGGATTTGCCCCCGTCTTAATCCTGCTATACCCCGCCGTCTTACTCTTACTCTTACTCTTACTCTTAATCTTACTCTACAAAAACAGCCGCAAATCCCTTTTCCATATGGCGTCTCAACGGTTTAGGGCCCTTACCCCCTACTCCCTCTGGGAGAAGGTCGGGATGAGGGTAAAAATAGATTAGGAAAGGGTATTTACCTTAAAATAAGTAGAACAAGACGCCCTTTCCATTTTCATGCCGCCCACCACGGGCACTGCCCCGAGCTCCTGCGCCAGGTTTTGATATTTCTCCGGCTCGCTCCGCCTTTTCCTTAAAAAAATTAGGGATAATTGGCTCGACTCAAATGCACAACCCAACTATCCCTCCTCTTTTCAAGCCGCATTTAAGCTCTCTTTTATCCGGTGATAGTTTTCCAGATACAGCCTCACAATCTTTGGATCAAAATGCTTTCCGGCCTGTTCCTTAATATATTTCAGCACCTTTTCTTCCGGCCATGCATCCTTATAGACACGCGGGTGAATTAGGGCATCCCAAACATCGATGATTGCAAACATCCGTGCCGCCATTGGGATGGCTTCTCCTTTGAGGCCCTGGGGGTAGCCGCTGCCATCCCACTTCTCGTGGTGCGCGTATGGAATGTCAATGCTTGACTTTAAAAAGCTGATATTGGACAGTATGTCATAGGCAATCTGCGGATGCATCTTTATCAGATCCCACTCTTCGTCACCCAATCTTCCCGGCTTGATCAAACTGGCGTCGGAGATACCGATTTTTCCAATGTCATGAAGGATGGCTGCCCGCTCAATGCATTTCAATTCTTCCTTGCTGTTAATGCCTGCTATTTTGGCCAATTCAATCGTCATTCGGGTGACGCGCGCTGTGTGGTCGGTTGTTTCCTGGTGACGCAGATCCATTACACGCACCCAGCCATGAATGGTCTGTTCATAGCTTTCGGCCAATTGCGTGCTTGTTTTGGTGATTTTATTGACATCCTTTTGAATCAGGAAAAATAGAAGCGTGCCGGTAACCAGGATAAAGAACCACCCCTTGATATTCTGCGCAATGGTGACATCCTCTTTATGCTCAAACAGAATCCCCACGGCAAAATCAGAAAAAAATATCCATAATACGCCGATGGCTAAATAAATAATAACGATTCGGTATTGCGGTCTTATTGTCATTCGTTTTTTTGGTTCCTGGATGAAATGCTGCCGTATCTCCTCTGGCAGGTTGATTCGGCTGACTAAATTTAAGATATAACGATTTCAGAAAATATCAACCACCCATACAAAGCGTGAAGTTTTTATTGTCGTGAAAATTTATTTGAATATACTGTCCTCCCAGTATTCATAATTATCAAAAAAAGCAAAAAAGGAGAGAGACATTGGATCAATCAGTTAAAATCATGCCGTGCCTGGACATGCAGAACGGCCGGGTTGTTAAGGGGGTTCATTTTGTTGACATACGAGACGCCGGTGATCCGGTCGAATGCGCACGCGCCTATTGCGAGGCGGGTGCGGATGAACTGGCGCTTCTGGATATCACTGCGACGGTGGAAAAAAGGGCCACCATGCTCGAGGTCGTTAAACGCGTGGCCGAAGTCACCACCGTGCCGTTCACGGTCGGCGGCGGTATTTCTGAGGTGCAATCAGCCGAAATGGTCCTAAACGCCGGGGCAAACAGGGTGTCAACCAGCAGCGCCGCCTTCCGAAAGCCTGAAGTGATCAAAGAAATGGTTAAGGAGCTGGGGGCGGAGAATGTAACGGTGGCCATTGATGTGGATCAGAATGCGGCGATGCCCTCGGGCTATGAAGTATATATTGACGGCGGTCGGACAGCCACCGGCGCAGATGCCATCGAATGGGCAAAGCGTGTTGACGGTTACGGCGTTCCGGTGATTCTGCCGACGAGTAAAGCCGGGGACGGCGCGCGGACCGGGTATGATTTGCCGGTGATAAGGGCGATAAAGGATGCGGTATCGGCCGAAGTGGTGGCCTCCGGCGGCGCCGGGGAGCTGGCGCATTTCTATCAGGCAGTGGAAGCCGGGGCGACAATTCTGCTTGCCGCATCTGTCTTCCATTTCGGGATGATTGGAATCGGCGACTTGAAGGCTTATTTGCGCGAGCAGGGGGCGGCTGTGCGCTGAACTCGCCATGAACGAACCGGAATTTGAAACGCTCAATTTAGGCAAAAGAAAAGAAACGGCCGTGAAAAATTAAACAGGACCACGAAATGAATGAGAAAAAATTTGACGTCAAAAAACTTCAGAAGCTTAATAATCCGAACAGGTTACGGGACATCCCGCCGGAGTATATCTGGGCCAGAATAGATACCTCAAATCCCGATGTGCTGGTAGATATCGGGGCCGGTACCGGTTTTTTCAGCGTGCCTTTTTTGAATCTGGCAAACGGGGAAACGCTTTACGCCTGCGATATATCTGACACCATGATTGAATGGATGGAAGAACATATTTGTCCCCAAAATCCCGGCATCACGCCGCTTAAGATGGAAGAGAACCGTGTGCCGCTGGATGATGATACGGCGGACCTGGTCTACATGATCAATCTGCATCATGAACTGGACAATTCACAGGCAATACTTTCGGAATCCTATAGAATTTTAAAAAATGCCGGTAAAATTTTTATTGTGGATTGGAAAAAAACGGATATGGATGAAGGCCCGCCCGAGCATATCCGCTGGCTGCCTGAACAGGTAAAAGAGCAGATGGCGGCCGCGAATTTCCGGAATGTTCAATTATTCAACGATCTGGCGAAGCATTTTTTGCTGATCGGGGAAAAGGCCGTATAGCGCGCATTTCGGCTAAACAAACCAACAAAGCAGGGTTATAAAAAAATGCGCGCCCCTGCGGCGCGCATCATCAATTATTCGGATTAATTTGGCTTTGACAATTATTGGCTCGCTGCCAGCGAGCGCTGCGTACTGTGCTTTTCCGCCAGTTTTTCAAACATCCGGCCGAGGCCAGAGCCCAGGGCATTTATGGAGGCCAAGTTTAGGTTCTCATCTGCGGCTTCATCAAAATATATGTTTAAGCTTGACTCAAAATCCTCTTCCGTCGGCCAGTAGCAGATCATGATGGCCACTTTGGGCAGGACATAAAAGACCCGGGCGATATCTGCATCCAGGTGCTCCACCGGCCGGCCGTTGAAAATGTCCAGCAAATCCACGAAAAGATCATAATCGGTGTCCGCAATCAGCTTTAAGGGCTTTTCACAGCGCTGGCGAAAAAGACCGGCCCAGGCGCTGCCGCCTTCTAATTCCCTGAACGGAAGCCAGTTGCCGGTTAAATCTTTGCCCACCCCTTGGGTGATATAGGTCAGGACCGGGACAGACACCCAGGGGTTGGTGTGAATATCCGCGGAAAGGGTGCCGTCAGGGTATACGCTGAAATCTTTGCCCAGCACTTTGACGGTGAGGCGTCCGTTTTTAAAGCCGCCCCCCAGTTTTTCTGCCACCGAGGAAAGATCCATCTCGCGGACTTTCTCCTTCAGGCTTTCCACATAGGCCTCGATCTCTTCTTCCGAGGTGCGCGGTTTTTCCGTATCCCCGGCGCTTTCATCGCTTTCGCCGTATTGTTCGATGATGTCAGCATCCAGTTTCGGGCAGTCACTTAATTTCTTTTTTCCTTTGAACACCTGGGCGGCAAACGCCATACAGGTCGGCTCATTGCATTGCCGGCAGTTGGATTGATCCAGCAGTTTCAGTATATCCATCGGGGATTGAAGTTTCGCCATATTGATTTCCTCCTTTCTTTAAGATTAAAACTATAACCATTTTTGCAGAAAATGCATCCTTTTAGGTGATGATCCGCCGTTTTCCCCGGCTTTCCGCACGCAGTCCGCATTTTAATGACACATTGCCCCCTGGGGGGCGGGGCAAATGGCACCCCCGGCGCTGAATCGAGATGGTTTCTGCTTGAAACCAGTCGAGTTTACAATTAGACTGATTAAACAGCGATACGGTTAACAGCCAAAAACATTTTCCGCGATTGATAATGCCCGCTTGCCATTTCCCGAATATTTGCCTGGGTGCCAATATTGACACTCTCGTAAAAAGTCGATTCTGAGATGGCATTCATATTGGGGCCGGTTCTCATGGGGAGGCCCGGCTTTCATTGGAACACGATATAATCTGGAGGTGATTATGAAAAAGGTTGTTTTTGTTATTCTCATTTGCTTTATGACGGTGGGCTTTGCATCTGTATGCATGGGCCAGGGCGGCCACACGGTCCGCGAGGACTGCGGGTGCGGCTTGGGCGGAATGGCCATCGGTGAAAAAACCGGTCTGGTCTGGAAACTGGTGGGCACATTTTTAAACGGCATCTGCGCCAACCAGACGTTTGCCATGAGCTCCGGAACGCTTGACTGCGGCGAGGTTCAGTCCCTGGCCATGAATGAGCAGTTAAACATCTATGTGGCGGACAACATGGATTCCCTGGCTGTTGACATCGCCCAGGGCGAGGGGGAATCGCTGGATGCGCTGGCAGAAATCGCCAAAGTGCCTGCGGCCAATCGGCCCATGTTAAACAGTAAGCTGCAGCAGAATTTTGACCGGATCTACATCGATTCAGAGGTGACCCACGAAACCGTCGTTACTGAAATTGCCCAGATCATTCAAACCATCTAACCATCGGCGGATTCCAACAAGACTAAAAAAACGATACGGCCTCCGAGCAGAGGGGGCCGTATCGTTTTTTATCATGGTGCTGCTGACTGCCGGCATTTTTTTCCCATTGCCCGCCCAATCCAGCCCATGCGGTCAGTGTTTGGCCGAGCGCCTGCTCGCAATGGCCCGGGAAAAAAATCTTCATGCGGACCGGTACTGGCATATCCTCATGCACTATGAGAAAACGCTGACAGGCGTTGAAAGCCAGGTGGACGATCCGGATTTTTTCCTGGCAGAAGACGGCAAGACCGATCCGGAAGCCGAACTCCATGCCACTATCCGCTACCTCTTTGACGGTGGAAAAGACGCGCAGGAAGCCGCCTGCCGGTTTTACGCCCGGTTCGGGTGGTTGAAAGAAGAGTTGGGCGGGGAACTGCCGCAATGTTTTGCCGGCCGGAACTGCCCGGATATCGACCGTATCGACCCGCGGTCGGCCAGCCTGATTTTTCCCACCTATTACATGAACAACCCGGCCTCCATGTTCGGACATACACTGATCATTATTGATACGGCATATACAAACAAGCGATTGTCAAATGCGGTGAATTACGCCGCTGTGACCGGGGGCGGTGACGGATTCTCGCTGGCACTTTCGGGGCTTACCGGGCTCTATCAGGGGTATTACTCGGTTATGCCCTATTACAAGAAGATCCAGGAATACAGCGATATTAACCAACGGGATATATGGGAATACCGCCTGAATCTATCCCCGGCAGAACTCCGGCGCATGGTGCGCCATATCCGCGAAATGGACCAGATCGGCTCGGATTACTATTTTTTTGATGAAAACTGCTCGTACAACCTGCTTTATCTGATCGAGGCCGCGCGGCCGTCCGTGCACCTGACAGATCGGTTTGATCTTGCCGCCATTCCCATTGACACCATCAAGGCGGTAAAAGAGGAAGACCTCATTGTGGATGCCGAATTCAGGCCGGCCAAGGCCACCCGGATCGATTACCTGATCGATCAGCTGGACTCCGGCCAGGTCGAGATGGTCGAGGCCATGATCGAGGGGCAAATGGCCCCGGCTGAGCTGCTCGACAGGCCGTTTTCCAATAAAGAAAAGATCCGGATCCTGGACTTAGTTGCCGAGGTGATTCAATACCGGTATGTCAGTGAAGACCTGGACAAGGAAGATTACCGCGAGCAGCTACTTTCCGCATTGCGGGTCCGGAGCGGGCTGGGGCAGGCTGAAACCGACTGGCAGGAACAAATTCCGGTACCGCCGCGGCCCGAAAACAGCCACGATTCCAGGCGAGTCAGTGCCGGGATCGGCCTGCGAAGCGGGGATGTGTTTTATGAGCTGCGATTACGCCCGGCCCTGACCGATCTAACTGACATGGACTATGTCCATAACCAGGGGGCCCAGATTGAGTTCGGCGACCTGCGGACGCGGTATTATCCGGAATCCGGCCGGTTGACCCTTGAGCAGTTCGATATTGTGGATATTGTGTCAGTTGCACCAATGGACGCCATTTTTAAGCCCCTTTCCTGGAAATTCAATACCGGTTGGCACCGCAAGCCGCTTGAAAATGACGGCGATGCCTCTTATTACCGCGTAAACGCCGGGGCCGGGGTGTCCGCCCGGGTATCATGGCTGGGGATGTGCTATGCCATGGCCGAAGCCGAGTTAGCGGTGGGCGGCGACCTTGAAACCGACTACGCTGTTGGGAGCGGGGCATCGCTTGGCACCATTTTTTCCTTGGGGCCGGCCAGCAAGTTTCATTTATACGGTCAGGGGCTCGGTTTTTTTGCCGGTGATACCCACGCCGAGTATACGGCCGGCGCAAGCGGCAATTTTCGGGTCAGTCCGAACAATCATTTATCGGTTGCGGCTGAATATAAGGATGCGGGCAAGGCCCACTATGAGGTGCTGACCGCGTGGCACTTGTTTTTTTAGGGAGATTCAATGGATTCTAAAAGCCGCAGCCATGTCAAAATAGGTATGACGGTTGAAATTGTGTTGAAAAAGGATCAGCGGACCGGCGCGCTCACCTCGGGGGTTGTCAAAAGAATTCTTACCAAATCCGCCACACACCCGCACGGCATCAAGGTCGAGCTCGAATCCGGTGCGGTGGGCCGGGTTAAACACATTTTTCAACTGCTGCCTTAGGGCTCATAGTAAACCGGGTCGCCCAAGTCCTTAAAAGAGAAATTGTAGAACACATGATGGCCGTCATAATCAAGTACCCGCAGATCATCCGCCTGCTTTAAATCCCCCATGATGACACTGTAATGTTTGCCGTATCGGTCTTTGACCACGTCTGTGGGCAGTTCATAGGCGATGAACTTTTTGATTCCCTTAATGTTTAGTTTATTGATCAAATCGTTGCTGACAAGGGAGTCATAGGAAGTCAGGATCAGAATCGGCCCTGATCCGGTAAAAAGAATAGCGGCTTTCATGGCAAGCCTCCTTTCGTAAAAATGGGGTTAATTTTATCCGACAGGCGGCCGATGGGAAGGGGAGATGGATGATTGCGCGGGTTTAGGAAATAGTCGTTACAGGAGAAAATGAATAATAAGAGAAGAAAGCATTCGTCAAATTAGTTAAAGAATGTGAAATGAATTCTGTACTTGGCATTTTATGTAAACCGAATCAAATTTTTTGCCTGCCTATAAACATAAAATATTCCCAAATATCTATTTTTCAAGGTTTTGGGCGAAAAAAAGAAAAGAAAAAATACCAACTATTGCGGAAATAAATAATTTCCATTGACAACAAAGATTGGGGCAGGGTTAACCGGTTCTCTTGCTCTTAATTTTAATCTCTATGTCAACTTGGGCAACTCGCCGTCAGGCATAAAAAAATCCCCGGCGGATGCGGAATGCCGCCGGGGATGTGCCATAAGCGGTAATTTTATAATTTAGCGGACAGTAAACTTTTCTTCCAGTTCGGCCACGGATTTTCGCATGGAGCCGTATTCCAGCTCCGACGTGGGCAGCATGGCCGCGCCGACGAATCCCTGGCGCCGCATTTCGTCGGCCTTTTGCTGGACCTTGTGCCGGGTGGCATCCCAGGCGGGATTGCCGAACATGTCCACACCTTCCGAAAATTTCCCCTCTCGGGTCACGGAATAGGCCATACAGGAAACCAGGGGCAGGCAGTAGGGACCGGAGACCGTCATGTTGATGGGCGAGGGCATAATCGGCATATGATGGCTGCCGCGGGCATCGCCAGCCACATAA
Source organism: Desulfosalsimonadaceae bacterium (assembly GCA_035312245.1). Lineage (GTDB taxonomy): Bacteria > Desulfobacterota > Desulfobacteria > Desulfobacterales > Desulfosalsimonadaceae > M55B175. The sequence goes on along the minus strand of DATGCF010000050.1, from coordinate 12,285 downwards.
TAGCCCACGGTGTAGGGGCTGACGACTTCTTCCGGCGCGGGAAAAATGCCCTGGGTGCGGATGATGCCCACCGGATCGTCCTTACCGGTATACTGGCCGGCAATTGTGTGCAGTCGATCCGTGGAGATGGAGGCAACCTGCTGATCCGGGAACTTGCGCGCAAAAATGGATTGAATGCCGAAGCGGTTTTCATCCCGGAGCAGCACCGCCAGATCAATATGATGCTCGGGTGTGTCAAGCTCGATTACCCGGTCGCCCTGGGCATTTTCCATATCAATGACCGTAAACTTAAAGCCGGCCTTCATTTTGGGCATAAGCAGGCCCGCGCAATAGAGCGGGCTGGTAAAAGCTGCCCAGACCGGGAAATTAAACGCGCCCGGGCCGCACTTGTCCGCCGTGAACACCAGGAAACTTTCCACCGGCCGCTCCTCGGCCTCGGGATCATAGGAGATTTCGGCGGAGCCGGGACCCGCTCCCCGCACATTGCCGGACGGGGCATCCTTTAAGAGATCCTGGCCGGCGCCGTAAAGGCCTTCCGCATGGGCAATAGAGGTAGCCTCCTTAAAGACGTCCCATGACAGGTTATGAATTTCCGCATTTTCCCTGCCCCGGGAATGGATCATTAACAGGCAGATATCATCGCCCGTATAGGTAATTTTGAAATCATTGATCAAGCCCTGTGCAGTGGCTTTGGAGAGCTGCTCATTGGCGCCCTCCAGCATTTTGGTAGACGGACAGGTGTGCCCGCCGATACTGCCGACATCGGCTTTAATAGCGCTGATTGTTAACATGTTACACTCCTTTCGCTTCAAACGGTTGGTTCAAAATTTTATCCGTCTAAAACGGCGGGGTTACCGAATACTCAAGTAACCCACTAAAATTAATAAATTTTATATAAGGGTAACAGATATATCTCAGAATTAAATACATGCCATTTTGTATTTTTTTCTGCGAGAGCATGTAGGCAGGGTCTTGGGTAGGATGTCATATGTTGTTGTGGCGAATACCAGCTATTGGGAAAGAATGAAAACTTAGATTAGGTCTTCTCTAAAACCCCCATGATAACCCGGGCCCGGCCTTCAGCCAGGCTGCGGCCCATGTTGGCGATTTTTTCTTTCGCATTCGGCCCCATGAGCAGATGAATCCCCAAAGGCGGTGGGCCGCTCGTTTTTTGCCGGGACTGCATTTTTTGAAACCACTGATTGGAAATTTCCGTGACATCCTGCCACTCCAGAATTTTAAAATTCATGCTGGATAATCGCATTTTTATGTCATCGGCCGAGATGATAAAACTCGTGGACGGCTCGCTCGACCAGGGCGCCGGCAGGTAGGGATCGCCGTGCGGGCCCGTGAAGACCTCATGCAGGGCGATTTTACCGGCGGGTTTTAACACCCGATGGAGCTCTTTAATATATTGGGTTTTATCCGGGATGTTCATCTGGATGTGATCGGTCCAGACGATGTCAAAACCCTCCCCCTTAAAGGGAAGTTCCGCCCCGTTGGCGCAGCCAAACGCGGTCTGATGGGAAAGCCCCACGTGCTTGGCAAGTTCAGCCGCCAGGGTGGCATAGGAAAATGTCAGATCAATGCCGATGACCCGGCAGCCGAACCTGGAAGCCAGATACCGGACCGTGCCGCCGGAGCCGACGCCGATATCCAAGACCCTATGGGTGGCATCCAGTTTTAGCATTTCAGCCAGCTCAATGGTCGACTTGCGGCCCCGAATGTGAAAGCCGTCGATGGCGATCAGATCATCCGCAGTAAGATTCTCCAAACCCCCTTTTTCTTTTTTAATAGCGGATAATACGCTCTCCGTCAGGTTTTCATCTACATGGTAGTGGCGGATAATTCGGTCTTGAGTCATTATGCGTCCTGTTTTTATCGGATGGTTTATCCAGTATGGATCAGGTAGCCGAGGTAGCCGGCATAGCAGCAGAGCAAAAGTCCCCCGCCCCAGCGTTTGACCGTGCAGTCTTTTCTCATCATCAGCCACGGCAAAAGGCTTATGCCCATCATCACTAGGTAGTCGAGGATCAGCCCGCTCTCGATAAATCCGCCAGGAATCGGAATCGGCCGGATGAGGCCGGCGGCACCGATCACTGACAGGATGTTAAAGACGTTGCTGCCCACCAGGTTGCCAATGCTGATATCCATCTGCCTTTTCATGGCCGCGACCACGGAGGTTGCCAGCTCCGGCAGCGAAGTACCCAGGGCCACAATTGTTAGGCCGATGAATTTTTCGCTGACCCCGAAATTTTTCATGATCACCACAGCGGAATCGATCATCGTGTCCGCGCCGATCACCACGCCGGCAATGCCGGCAATGATCATGAGCACCTGTTTGGGGCGGGATTCAATGGTTTCAATGTCTTCAACCTGCGCAGCTATATTTTGAGTCGGGGCCGCGGTGTCACATGCATTCAGGCTGGTGTCTGCCTCGATATGGGCAGCCGCCCGGTGTGCCGGATTTTCTTTAATCGATATATAGTAGTTAAAGATGGTGTATAAAATCACCCCGGCAAACAGGGTGGCCCCTTCAATCCGGCTGATCCGGGAGTCTAAGGAAAGCAGCAGGAGGTAGATGGAGATGGCAAGCATGAGCGGAATGTCGCGCCGGACCACCGACCGGTTAGCAGTAATCGGCATCAGGGCGGCGGCTGCGCCCAGGACCAGGGCGATATTGCAGATATTGCTGCCCACCACGTTGCCCACGGCGATCATACTTTTGTCCTGAAGCGATGAGATAACACTCACCACCAGCTCCGGGGCCGAGGTGCCGAAGGCCACCACGGTCAGACCGATCACCACCGCGCTGATGCCCAGGCTCCGGGCCAGGTTGGCCGAGCCCTTGACCAGCCATTCAGCCCCGAAATAGAGCAGCAGAAACCCGGCAGCCAGCAGTATGAGGTGTAAAATCATGGGAAAGCCACTAATCTACATCTCCCCGTACATGCCGTTAATGGCATCATTATATCTTTCCGCCACGAATTTGCGCTTGATCTTCATGGTCGGGGTGATCTCGTTTCGGTCCACTGAGAATTCATCCGGCAGGAGCGTGAATTCCTTGACCTGTTCGTAACTGGCCAGCTCTTTGGAGCGCTCGTTGATCCGCTGCCGGTAGAGCTCAATGATTTCCGGATGCTGAACCAGGTCGGCCCGGCTGCTGTAGGCGATATTCCGGTTTTGGGCATATTCCTCCAGGGCTTCAAATGAGGGCACGATCAGCGCGGAGACGAATTTTTTCTGCTCGCCGATGACCATCACCTGCTCAATAAAGTGATCTGCGCCCAGGGTAGATTCGATGAGCTGCGGGGCGATATATTTGCCGCCCGAGGTTTTCATCAGGTCCTTGATGCGGTCGGTGATCCGAAGCTCCCCGTTTTCATCAAATTCCCCGACATCCCCGGTTCTAAACCAGCCGTCTTCGGTGAACGCCTCAGCGGTCGCTTCCGGCTTGTTATAATAGCCCTGCATGACATTGCCGCCTTTGATCAGGATTTCCCCGTTGTCCCCAATTTTCACGTGCACGCCGGGAAGCGGAGTGCCGACCAGGCCGAATTTGAAATTGTGTGAAGGATGGCAGGTGACCGTGGCCGTGGTTTCACTCAAACCGTAGCCGTACCAGACGAACATGCCGGCCGCATAGAAGAATTCCTCGATATTCTGGGCCAGGGGGGCGCCGGCGCATGGCATGAACCGGATGCGGCCGCCGACCAGATCCCGGATTTTACTCAATACCAGTTTGTCCGCCATCTTGTATTGCATCTCAAGCAGAAGGGGGACGGATTGCTGGTCCTTTATCAGGTTGTTGCGCTGTGCGCCTTTGCCCAAGGCCCAGTGAAAGAGTTTTTTCTTCATAGGGGAGGCGGACTCCAGGTTGTGATACACGGCGGCATAGATCTTTTCATAGACCCGCGGAACGGAGCACATGATATGGGGCTTGGCCTCCTTGATGAAATCAATGATGATTTTGGGATCATCCAGATAAATGACTTCCATGCCCCGGTACAGGGCATAATAGGTCCAGGTGCGTTCGAAAACATGGGAAAGCGGCAGAAAGCAGAGGGACACATCCTGGTCGCTCACGCTGTCAAGGCGCTGGTCATGGGCGGCAGCCGTGAAAATCAGGTTGAAATGGGTCAGGATAACGCCTTTTGGCTCGCCGGTGGTGCCGGAGGTATAGATCAGGGTGAGTATATCATGCTGCGAGGCCCGGGACATCCGATTGTCGATTTCTTCCCCGAGTTTTGAATTTCTGCCGATTTCCAGAAAATCGGAGAGGTACATGGCGTTCTCCGAATCATCGAGCCGGATGTTCGGATCAAAGGCGATGATTTTTTGAAGCGAACCGCAGTTGGGAAACAGGGTTTTGGCCTTGTCGTACTGCTCCTGATCGCCCACAAAGATCAGCCGGGCCTGGCAGTCATTGACGATATACTCGGCCTGGCCCGCCGTGTTGGTGGCATAGATGAACACCGGCACGGCCCGGATGGCGAGCGCCGCGATGTCGATAAGGGTGCATTCCGGCTTGTTCTGGGAAAAGACGCTGATCATCTGCTGGTCTTCGATGCCCATTTCCAGCATGGCTTTGGCCGCCTGGTTGATTTTCTCACCGAATTTGCGCCATGTAATGGATTCCCATTCGTCGCCCCGTTTGGCCCGCAGGGCGATTTTATCCCCATATTTATCCACCCGGTCTTTGATTAAGAGTGAATAATTGGGTTTATCCGAGATTTCCAAGCCTTCATAATATGCTGTCATTTCAGGTTTGCCTCCTATTTTTTGTTTGTCGATGGAATATGGATTTGTGCAAAAATAAATAGGAATCAATGACACAAATTCATCGGGTGGTCAACCGATATGTCAGTTTTTTACAGCGCAGGGGGCAGATAAGTTTTTGATTTTTAATATTAGATTATATATAAATAGATCCTAAATTGAGGTAGATGTCTGAAGGCGGTTGTTTATGGACGCTTTATGCGTCATTTAACAAAAAAGCGTTATAGGGTTAAAAGGCGCTTTGAGTATATAAAGGAAGGTATATTTATGAAGTGGACAAGCCGGTTTACCCTAAAGTTTCGGGTATTTCTCAATATATTTCTCCTCCTGGCGCTGACCCTGGCCATGGGCCTGACCAGCGTTTGGTACGCCTCGCAGTTCAGCGGTATGCTTGCCAAATTGGTTAATAAGGATATTGCAGCCCTGGAGGCAGCGAGAGGCTTGCAGACCGCCCTTGCCAATCATAAGGGCTTTGCCACCTATTATTTTCTGGATGGAGATCCGAAATGGCTTGAGCAGCTGAGGGCCCAGAGACGGGACTTTCAGGAATGGCTGAAAGAGGCCTATTCCATGGAGCATAAAACTGAACTGGATAAGCTTCTGAGGCAAATCGAAGATAATTACCATGAATATATCCACGCAAAAGATACGGTGATTGCCTTGTATAAAAGCGACCGGCGGGATATGGGCGAAAAGCAGCACTGGGCGGTGCGCTCTCAGTTTTTTGAATTAAATGATTTGTGCCGGCAATATGAAAAGTCTATTCAGCAGAATATGTTAAGTGCCCGTAAAGCCGGTTATGAACATTTTCGACGGGTTACGACCATTGCGGTCAGCCTGATTCTGGCGGCTTTGCTTCTGGGTATTTTTTTATGTGTTATGCTGGTGACCCAGGTGCTGGCGCCCATCCGGAGACTGACCCAGGAGGCGGCGACTTTCGATGATTCCGTGCCTGAGGGCGATGAAGTCCGGGCGCTTAGTCGGCGGGTGCATGGCCTGATGGAGGATATGGACCGTACCCGAAGCGAGTTGCAGCAGAGCAAAGAACTATTAATGAACTCGGAAAAAATGGCGCTTGTCGGCAAACTGGCAACGGAAGTGGCACACAGCATCCGAAACCCCATGACCTCGATTAATATGCGGCTTTTTTCCCTGGCCCGGAGTCTGGATCTGAATCCTACGCAAAAGGAAGATTTTGATGTGGTCTCAGAGGAAATGCGCCGGCTGGACAATATTGTCCGTAATTTTCTTGAATTCTCCCGCCCCCATAAACTCCACAAACAGCGGTTAAATATCTGCGATGTGATCAGCATGACGCTGGACCTGTTGTCCTATCGCCTGAATCTGCATTCGGTGGCGGTGAATTGGACTCCGGATGACTCGCTGCCAAAGATCGAAGCGGACCCGGAGCTGTTAAAGGAGGTCTTTGTCAATCTCGTGGTCAATGCCTGCGAGGCCATGGGAAACGGAGGCGACATTGAGATAGAAGCCGAGGCCGCAACAGCGGAGAATATCGGACGGGCGGTGATCATTCGGGTTAAGGACAGCGGGCCGGGAATGTCCGAAGATGTCCAGGCCCGGGTGCTTGAGCCGTTTGAAACCACCAAGGCAGACGGCACCGGTCTCGGGCTTTTCATCGTCGTGCGCATTGTCGAGGAGCACGGGGGGCGCCTCGAATTGATATCGGCTGAAGGCAAAGGCACCACTTTTATGATTGCTTTGCCGGCGGTTGAGGAGGGAGCCGAATGAGCGAGATTTTGATTGTAGATGACGATAATCAGCTGCGGCAGAGCTTTGCCCGGCTTCTGTCAAATGACGGATACACGGTTCGCACCGCGCCCACCGGCGAAGCCGGCATCGAAGAGGTGCAAAAAGGGAGCCCGGATCTTCTGATCATGGATGTGAAGCTTCCCGGCATAAACGGGCTGAAAGCGTTAGCCGCCATACGCGACATTGATACCACCCTGCCGGTGATTATTATGACCGCCTACGGCACCATGGAAACCGCCATTGAAGCCACCAAACTGGGCGCGTTCGATTATGTTCTAAAACCTTTTGATATACCGGATATTCTGAATTTAATCGGCGAAGCCCTTGAAGCGGGGCGACTCATGCGCTGCCGGGTGGAAATGGATGTCACACCGGATACTGCCAAGCGGGACGCCATTATCGGGCGAAGCCCTTGCATGCAGGAAGTTTATAAGGCAATCGGCCGTGTGGCGCCCACCGATGCCACCGTTTTGATCCGGGGCGAATCCGGTACCGGCAAAGAATTGGTGGCCCGGGCCATTTATCAGCACAGCCACCGCTCGGATAAACCCTTTTTGGTCATAAATTGTGTGGCCATCCCGGAAACGCTTCTGGAAAGCGAGCTTTTCGGTTATGAAAAAGGCGCCTTCACAGGGGCAGTGAATCGTCGCCTGGGAAAAATCGAGCAGGCAAACGGCGGCACCATATTTCTCGATGAAATCGGCGATATGCCCCTGTCCATTCAGGCAAAGATCCTGCGCCTGCTTCAGGAGCAAAGCATTGAAAGATTGGGCGGCACCCAGCCCATTTCCGTGGATGTGCGGATTATTGCGGCAACCAACCGTAACCTGGAGCGCGCCATAGAGGAGGAGCGTTTCCGGCAGGACCTGTATTACCGTTTAAATGTGGTAACGCTTGAACTGCCGCCGTTAAGGGAACGAAAGGGCGATATTCCGCTGCTATGCGATTATTTTCTGTCTCTGTACGCAAAGGAGATGGAAATTGATAACCCGGGCATGAGCGAGCGCGCAAAGGATATGATCAATAAACAGGCCTGGCCGGGAAACGTCCGGGAACTGGGCAATGCCATTAAAAAAGCGCTGATTTTTTCCCGGGGGTATCCGATCCGGGCTGAAGAAATGACCCAGGCGCTTTCAGTAGACGATGAGGCGGCAGATACGCGGGCGGAAAATCTTTCCGTCGAAAGCGTCGGGCGGAATTGGGTCCGGAAAATGCTAGAAGAGGAAAGCCGGCCGGATATGTATAATTATCTGATGGATCGGTTCGGCAGTATCGTCATTAGTGAGGCCCTGCATCTGACAGGGGGCAATCGCAGTCAGGCAGCCAAATTGCTCGGGATGTCACGGCCGACCCTGCAGTCCAAGATAGAAAAATACAATCTCATGATTGAAACTGAAGTAAAAACCACCCCCCAAAATCCCCAGACTCCCTGAGGCGGCCATCCGGCGTTTAACGCTCGGCTCCCCGCTTCTTTTTTCTGATTGTCTGCTGTAATGTTTTACACTTTGTAAAAAAAATCAACACGCCTTGTTTTTATACACGTCCCCTGCGGGCATTCAAAGCCCCTTCCTTTAAAACCCTTTTTAAAAAAATAAACATCAATTTCAAAAACTTGAATATTTTCCAGGCTTCCTGGCACGCTGCTTGCTCAAAGAGAGACAGTCGGGAAAAGAAAGGAAGCGAAAATGAAGCATGCGTTTACCCTGCTGGTAGCGGATTCAAATGCCTTTGTGCGGGCATTTTTGCAACGGGAGTTGTCTGCTGACGGTTATCAGGTAGAGACGGCCGAGAAGGCCAGGGAGATTTTTGACCACCTGCGCTCGGGTTCCCCGGCGGATCTGATCATCATGGATTTGGATATGCCGCTAAAAATAGGCTTTGAGGTGTTGAGGCGGCTTTATAATCTTCTGCCCCGGGTACCGGTGGTGATTTATACGAATTACATGGAGTATGAGCACCATGAGAAGGTTCAATGGGTGGATGCATTTGTGGAAAAAAGCGGCGATCCGACGACGCTAAAAGAGGCCGTCGCAACGGTGTTTTGTTCGTATGATGCCCACTGCATGGATTGATTCTCTGTATTTACGTTCTTTTTCAGAAAGGAGCACGGATGTCGCCGCATTCGGATAAAAACAAAAATAAGGGTAAGCCGCCGCATACGAATGGATCTGAGGCGGATACGCGAACCTATTTCAGCCGGCTGAAAAAACGGCTGTTTGTCTCCCTGACCCTGGCCTTTATTATTCCGCTTGTCATTCTCTCCGGCTACTTTCATTTTCAATTCAATGCCACGCTTAAAAAAAGCGGCAAGCTGCATGTGGTCTCGCTGGCAGAAAGCCTGCGCAATACCATTGATCTGTTTCTGCAGGAACGGGTGGTCAATATATTTAACCTTTTTCATGGCGACCGGTTCACTGTAACGCCGGATCAATCGGATATGCATCACTATCTCCAAAATTTAATGGAGGCCAATGATGCCTTTATCGATGTCGGATTCTTCAATCCCGCCGGCCGGCAGATCGGATATGCCGGGCCGCACCCTTATCTGCACGGAAAGGACTACAGCCAGGAGAAGTGGTTCCAGACCCTGATAAAGCAGGAGAAGAATTATTATATCAGCGATATATACCTGGGGTTTCGGGATAAACCCCATTTCACCATTGCGGTCAAGCAGCAGGTGGATAACCAGTATTACGTAATGCGCGCCACGCTGGATCCGGACAAGTTCTACATGTTTTTGAGGGACATAGGGCGCGGCAAAAGTATCGTGACATCGCTTATCAACCGGGAGGGGGAATACCAGATCGTGGATCCGGACAGGGGTCAGCTGCTTGCGCAAAGCGGCATTGATCCGCCGGTAAAAAAAGGCTCCGGGGTGACTGAGGTTTCCAAAGCGGGCGCTGATCAGCTTCTGGCCGGTGCCTGGCTGTCAGAGGTGGATTGGGCGTTGATCGTGATGCAGCCGATGCGCGTCGCCTATGCCCGGATGTATCATGCGCGGGTGGTGCTGATTATTACCACTGTGGCGATCATTATTCTTCTTTTCAGTATCACCTGGTTCAGTGTTCGGCGCCTCCTGTCAAGGGCTGAAGCAACCGAGAAAAAACGCCGGGAGCTGCAGGACCAGTTGTATCATGCCGCCAGGCTGGTATCGGTCGGCGAACTGGCAGCCGGCGTGGCTCATGAAATCAACAACCCCCTGGCCATTATCGGCTCCCAGTGCGGGGTGATCCGGGACCTTTTCGATCCGGAATACGGGGGTGGAAAGGACATCACGCCGGAACTTGCCGATCAGATCCGCGAAGAGCTGGCCGTTATCGATGATGCGGTCGGCCGGGCCGGCGATATCACCCATAAGCTTTTAAGATCCGCCCGAAAAGCCGAACCCCATTGGGAAACCACAAATATTAATCAGACCCTGGAGGATGTGGTCAATGGATTTATCGAGCGGGAATTCCAGGTCGAAAATATAGAACTGGTGCGGGATTACGCAAAGGACGTGCCGGAAATACAGGTGGATGTGACTCAGCTTCGTCAGGTATTTCAGAATCTGATTAACAATGCGGCGGACGCGATAAAGGATTCAGGCAAGATTACCCTCACCACCCGCGTTAAAGATAACAAAGTGCAGGTCGTGATCTCAGATACCGGCAGAGGGATGAGCCAGGAGGAGCTGGGTAAGATTTTTCTCCCGTTTTTTACCACCAAGCCGGCCGGCAAGGGCACCGGTCTTGGGTTGGGTATCAGTCTGAGCATTATTGAGGCCATGGGCGGCACCATTGATGTGCAGAGCATGCCCGGCGCCGGCAGCGCATTTACCATTAGCCTGCCCATCAACCGGGGAGAAGAATCGGAAAATAATGCATAAAATAGTTTAATTTTCTGAAAATATTAAAAGTTTGGTCAAACGGGGCGAGGGGGCCTGGAAAGGAGCAAACAATGGCCGGAGAGAAAAAAAAGAAGGTAACAGGCTATGACAAGTATGTGGATTGGAAGATATTTATCATACCAGTGGTGCTTTTCTTCCTGATATTGATGCTGCCCACGCCCAACGGGATGAAGGATGTGGGTACGGAATACCGCATCGGTCCCAAAGCAGTGGTCAACTATATTACCCAGTCACTGTTTCAGCAAAAAAGCAGTGAAGTGAATCAGTGGCAGCTCTTGACTGCACAGATGATGGAGCAGAACATGCAGATGGGGGCGCTTTCCAAAAACCGCTTTATGGAACGGGACATGGGGTGGTGCAAAAAATATAACATCCCGGTGGATGCTCAAAATTTTGAGGAGGCGAAAACCTTTGTTGAAAATCAGCTCTCCAAAGATCGGTTTGACGCTCTCATGCAGTCAGCCCTGGATCTGCGCAAAGAGAAGCTCAAATACGAGAATCTGACGCCTGAAGAGAAGAAAAAAGCGGATGAGGCGGCCTGGCATATCAAGGTGTCCATTGCCATGGCCGTTTTTGTGATCATCTGCTTTTTTACCGAATGCATTCCGCTGCCGGGGGTGGCTTTCTGCATTGGCCTGATTCTTGTTTTTACCGGGGTGGTTACGAAAAAGAACCTGGCCATGCTTTACTGGGACGATGCCTGCTGGTTTATCATGGGGAGCCTCATGTTTGCCGCTGCATTTGTTAAAACCGGGGTGGACAAGCGAATGTGCCTGCTCATGTTCAGGAAACTGGCAAGGCCCAATGTCAAATGGATCACCCTGATATTTTTTATCATTATCAGTCCGCTGGCCGCCTTTATATCCGACCATGCGTTGGCCGCCATGTTTCTGCCCATCGGCATTCTGCTCTATGAAAACAGCCTGACCCCGGAGACCCGGGAGGATCCGGAGCTTGCCAAACTATTGATGATCGCCATTGCCATGGCCTGCAATATCGGCGGGCCGGGTGCGCCATCCGGCGGCGCCCGAAATGTTATCATGATGACCTATCTAAACGACATGTTCGGCTTTGATATCGGCTACCTTCAGTGGGTCACCTACTGTTTCCCCTTTGTGATCGTCATGATCCCTGTCGTCTGGTTTACGGTAAACTGGCGGTTCAAGCCGCAGATCTTTTCCCTGGCCCCGGCCATGAAGCATCTGCGCTCTGAAATCGATCGCATGGGCGGGTGGAACCGGTATCAGATTGTGGCGATCATTATTTTTGCAGTCATGGTTTTCGGCTGGTTTACGGAGAAAGCCTTTTACCAGATGGGGATTTATCCCATCCGGCTGGGCATCGGCACTATTGCCGTGGCCGGCGCCATCGCTTATATCATGGCCGGTGTTGTCAACTGGCGGGATTATCAGGAAAAGGTGGACTGGGGGGTGGTCTGGCTGTATGCCGGCGCCATTATCTTCGGCCGGGTCCTGGATGAAACCGGCGCCGCCTATTGGCTGGCGCGCTCAGTCATCGATTTTATCGGGCCTTTGGGGATTAATTCAGGGCTGCCGCTTTTGGCCGTATCCAACGGCCTGACCTCCATTCTGACTAACCTTATGGCAGACGGGCCGGCCGCCGCCGCCGTTGGACCGATTGCCTTGAATATGGCCGGATTGGTGCATCCGGGTACCACATATCTGCCCTTTATGGCCATGTCAACCGCCGTGGCCTCGTCTATGGCGTACTGCCTGATTATCGGCACGCCGCCGAACGCCATTGTGTATGCATCCGGCTATCTGGAGCCCAAGGATTACCTGCGGGTGGGCATACCGGTATGGGTCTGCAGCAATATTATGCTGCTT
>DATGCF010000049.1:0-3936 GCA_035312245.1 Desulfosalsimonadaceae bacterium | reverse complement strand
CCACCGGCCCGGACGGGGCAATCAGCCTCGCGGATGTGGAAAGGGCGGCAGGCGGCATACCGGCGAAAAAAGCCGTTAAACCGGCTGCCCCTGCCGGCAAAGAGATATCGGATTTCCAGCTCGGCATGCGCCGGGCCATTGCCGCTGCCATGGGCCGCTCCAACCGCGAGATACCGCATTACTATCTTGAAACCCGGATTGATTTAAGCCGGGCCATGAACTGGCTGACAGCGGAGAACCAGAAGCGCTCGGTTAAGGATCGGCTCCTGCCCGTGGTGCTTCTGCTTAAGGCCGCGGCGCTGGCACTCACGGATATACCCGCACTTAACGGCTACTGGGTGGAGGACCGGCATCAACCCAGCGAAGCGGTCCATGTCGGATTTGCCATCGCCCTTCGGCAGGGCGGATTGATCGCACCGGCCATCCATGACGCCAACAGAAAAAGTCTGGATGAGCTCATGAGCGATATGCGGGATCTGATCGCCCGCACCCGGTCCGGCCGGCTGCGGGGCTCGGAGATGACCGACGCCACGGTCACCTTGACCAATTTGGGAGACCTAGGGGTCGAGACCACCTATGGCGTCATTTATCCGCCGCAGGTGGCCCTGGTCAGCTTTGGGCGGATCATGGACCAGCCCTGGGTGGAAAACGGCATGATCGGCATTCGCCCGGTGGTGAGCGCCACCCTGTCGGGGGATCACCGGGCCAGCGACGGCCGCACCGGCGCCCAGTTTTTACATACCGTTAACCGATATCTCCAGGAGGCGGGAAAGTTATGAGGGAAGAACAGCTGAAGACAATTTTACTTGATACCCTCCAGGAGATGGCCCCTGAGATGGATCTGGATGCTGTTTCGCCGGACGAGGATTTGCGGCGGGCACTGGATATCGATTCATTCGATTTCTTAAACGTGATTATTGCCCTGCATGAAAAATTAGGGGTTGAAATACCGGAGGCGGATTACGGCAGGTTAAATACGCTTTCGGGCATGTTGGCTTATCTTTCGGATCGGACGGGATAGAGGATGCCAGGCTAATGGATATGGTGCATTATTATGAGATAAAAGCCAAGTGGAAGCAGGGAAAAGAAGGGGAGCTCACCGAACCCACGCTTCCCGTCATCCATACGGGGACCGCCCCGCCGTTTCCGGGGGCTGTTGCCAATGTCTGGGCGCCTGAGCATCTCTTCGTTGCTGCCATCAACGGGTGTTTGATGACGACCTTTTTTGCCATTGCCGAAAACTCCAGGCTGGCGTTTGATTTTTATGAATGCCGGGCCCGGGGGAAGCTTGAAAAGATGGATGGCCGGTACATGATATCGGAAGTCGTGCTGCAGCCGCTGATCCGGGTGACATTTGAAAAGGATATCGACCGGGCGGAGCGGATCATTCAAAAATCGGAGAACATTTGCCTGATATCGAACTCGGTAAAGACGAAAATAATTTTAGAACCGGAGGTTGTGTCCTGATCCTGATCTGTTTTCAATTTTCACTTACCGAATGATAAAGAAACTTGCTGATGGGGGTGTCGAAATGAAAAACAACAAAGGAAAGCGGCGGATTAAATTTCAACTGCAAACAACAGATGCCCAAAACGTCAGTCTGGTCGGGGATTTCAATAACTGGGACCCTGGCAGACATCCGATGCGCAGAAATCCCGACGGGCAGTGGGAAAAGACGGTGATGCTGGCGCCCGGCCGTTATGAATACAAATTCCAGGTCGATGGGAAGTGGCGCCTGGATACGGCCAATACCCAGCGGGTCCGGAATCAGTTCGGGACGGAAAACTGTATTATGATGGTGGATGCCGGGAAATAGGGCGGCCGGACATCCTGTCCGGTTATCCGGTTATTTCCCCACCGGGCAGATAAATTCGCACTTTCTGCAGAATTTAATGGGCTGCTGCTCGCCGGCCCCGCTTGCCTGGCTATCGGTAATATCTTTTTCCATCCTGTTGTTGCAGCGGATCCTGTCATAGGTGCCGTCCCGGGCCGGCAGGTCAGCCGTATCATCTATGGCGTCAAAAACGGATACTTTGGCGGCCATGGCCTTTTCCGGGCAGACCCGCCGGCAGTAGACCTTGCAGTCTTGACAGGGGTCAAATTCAATTGGACCGGTGGGTTCTAGTTCGGCCGCAAGAAAAAGGGCCCGGAGCCGGATGCGGGGGCCGTAGGTCGGTGTGATCAGCAGGTTATTCTCCCCGATGCACCCCAATCCGGCCAGAACGGCCGCATCTTTAAGAAAAATCCCGCCTTTTTCAACATAGTAGTGCAGCTTATGGGTTTTTACGGTTAGATCATTTTCAATCTGTTTCCGGGTCCGCGCCATGATGTCAATTAGCATCCGGTTGCCCGGGGTGCCTTTGCCATCCCACCAGTCAAGCTCGGGTTTTTCTTCAGGGTGTGACAGGCCGATGACGAGTAAGGATTTGGCAGCGGCCGGCCAGTTAAATAACTCATCCGTTGCCGGCGGATGTTCATCCTTAGGCGTGCCCACACCACCGTATTCGCCCATTTGCGGATAAACCGTGTGCGAAGCCGATGCTCTCAGATCTTTTACACTGGCCAGACCGGCGAGGTCGGCCCCGTTTGCCATGGCGATTTCGATAATTTGTCTGCCTGTCTCCATAAAATCTTACCCCGTTTTTTCTTTTTGAAATTTCATATGATCCGTTATAATCATACTTGAAACGCTTAAAATATTAAAGCGACAATGCCATTAACTTAAGCCAATTTTACCCTTATCCCGACCTTCTCCCAAAGGGAGAAGGAAATAAGGGCTTTAAGTTTGCCCGGTAAAGGAGCATGGCGTGAAACAGCCGCTGATTCTTGAAATCAAGGGAAATGCCCTGGATGACGGCCCGGGCATCCGCTCGGTGGTATTTTTCAAGGGCTGCCCGCTCTCCTGCTTGTGGTGTCATAACCCGGAAAGCAAGCGCATGGGGATGGAGATCGGCTTTGAAGCCAAAACCTGCGTGGGATGCGATACCTGTATTAACCTGTGCCCGGAAAATGCCCTGTCCCGGGAAAACCCTTTTTTTATTGACCGAGATGCCTGTACCCTGTGCTTTGAATGCGTGGATGCCTGCCCGTCGGGCGCGCTCACCCGCATCGGCACCTATATGAGTGTTGAGGCAATAGCGGAGCAGGTGCTTCGGGACAAGCCCTTTTACGATACCTCCGGCGGCGGGGTAACGCTTTCCGGGGGCGAGCCCACCCTGTTCACTGGGTTTGCCGGCGAACTGGCGGCCAGGCTTAAGGCGAGCGGCATCCATACGCTTATTGAAACCTGCGGCCTCTTTGATCTCGCCCGGTTTGACGAATCCCTTTATCCGTATCTGGATCTCATCTACTTTGATATCAAGCTGATGGATGCAGCGCTTCACGCCCATTATTGCGGGGTCGCCAATGAGACCATCCTATACAATTTCAGGGCATTGCACGCCCGGGCCCGAAACGGCGGCGTTCCGGTGGTGCCGCGAACCCCCCTGATCCCCGGCATCACGGACACCCCGGAAAATATCCATGCGATTGCGGATTTTCTCTCATCCTGCGGCGTTGGCGAAGCCCGGCTCCTTCCCTATCACCCCCTGTGGCAGGAGAAGAATGAAAAGATCGGGATTTCGATGGAAAAAGACCATACGCCGGAGAAGGATAAATGGCTGGACCGCAAGGTCATTGATGAATGCCGCAAGGTATTTGAGACCGCCGGCATCGCCGTTTAATTAAATGTTAAATAAGCAAGGGAGGTGCCAGATGCTCCTTAAGACAGACCCGGCCGCGCCTTTGACGACCGAGGCCAAAACCGGCAGAACCCTGACAAATCTGCTGGTCAAAACCCTGCTTCGCACGGTGGCCGCCAGCTTCAATCTCCGGCCCGGTCTGAAAAAGTATTTGAAGACCGACCAGGGGTTTTTTGACTTCACGGTGGGCATCCGA
>DATGCF010000048.1:0-3431 GCA_035312245.1 Desulfosalsimonadaceae bacterium | reverse complement strand
CCGGATAACGCATAAAGCGCCAGCTCAATCCAAGTTTCTATCTGCATAAATCCTTTTTCAAAATCATTGATCGATTCATATGCATGTCTGCCCGCTGTTAGTCTTATGCCAATGCCATTAACTTAAGAGCCAAATTCGGCTCGATTGTCATTTCGAGCGCCAGCGAGAAATCTTATAATTACATGGTTTTTCAAGATTTCTCGTCACTATCGTTCCTCGAAATGACAGCATCGAAAGGCTAAAGTTAATGACACCTAAATTTAGGTGACATTGAGTCTTATGAACTTTCAGGCCGCACATAGGTGCCGCTTTTGCCGCCGGATTTTTGCATGAGCCGGATCTCTGATATCGTCATTTCCCGGTCGATGGATTTGCACATATCATAGATGGTCAGGGCGGCCACAGACACAGCGGTCATAGCCTCCATTTCAACGCCGGTCTGTGCAAACACCCGGGCCGTGGCCCGGATGCGGATCGAATGGCTATCATCCTCCGGGATAAAATCCACGCTGATCTGCTGTATTTCCAGGGGATGGCAAAGCGGAATCAGATCCGGCGTTTTCTTGGCAGCCATAATACCGGCAATCCGGGCCGTTTCCAGGACATTTCCCTTATATACCGTCCGGCCCATAATCCGTTCAAAGGTTTCCGGCTGCATGTAGACCCGGCCCTCTGCCACGGCCGTCCGTCGGCTGGCGGATTTTTCTCCCACATCCACCATGCGGGCCCGCCCCTGTTCATCGAGATGCGTAAATTGTGCCATTTTCCGGCTCCTGTGAAAGAAGGTATTAGGTTTTAGCAGTTAGTTGTTAGGGCGCAGGGTGCAGGGTATAGGGTGCAGGGTTTAGGGTTTAGGGGGTGCCATCATTTATTTTGCTTTTTACCCAACACCTAATACCCAATACCCAACACCTTAAACCTAAACATAATCTTCCGTCTTATCCGTGACCGTCTCTTTGACCGCGGTTAAGGTCCGCTCAAGCACCGGGATGACGTTATCCCGGATGTCGCCGGCCACCACCAGCCGCATAATCTCATCGCCAATGGCAAGCGGCACGCTTTCCACAATTTCCACCCGGATATCCACAATGCCGGGGGAATGCTTTTCCTGTTCGATAATTTGCTGCAGCCTTTCATGGTCCACCGCGACCGTTAACCCGGATACCGGGCGGCCGTCTCTGGCGGTGCCTCTGACAATGCCGGTGTGCGACAGAATCATGCCGACCCGGTCCGCATCCGGCCGCTCTTTTATTTCATCGATTATTTCCTTAAGCTCCATTCTCTGCCCGCTTTCTCTGTTATTTGGAATCTCCCGAACCATGCCGAGATTCGGCCTGTTTTAAATCATCCGGTGTATTAATATTAAAAAAGGATTCGAGCTCCGGATCTGCCCGCCGGAGGGCCTCCTCCTGGACTCTTTTGACCCGAAAGAACTTAAAAATTCGCTGAATCTTGAATTTTTCAGTTTGGATATGCCGCTCCATGACCGGCAGGCAACTCTTTGCATACGCTGCGCACATGGGCTCCATCCCGGCCTGGGTTTCCGGAATCACGACCCCGGCATTGGGCTCTATATATTGCATGATGGTTCGCACCAGGCTTTCCTTTAAAAATGGCGTATCACATGCAGCGACGAACACAAACGGGTTCCGGGCATAAAAAAGTCCGGCATGCACCCCCGTCAGTGAACTTCTCACCGGATACACATCTGAAACGATGGTGGCATCGAATTCCAGATAATGCGTCGGTTCATTGGTCACAATGAGGATGTCTTCGAAAACCGCAGAAAAGATCCCGAAAATATGGTCAATCACCCGCCGGCCGGCAACTTCCAAGAATGCCTTGTTTTTACCTGCAAACCGTTTGCTTAAACCGCCGGCGAGAATCACGCCGCTGCAAGCGGTATCCGAATTTGCCATAAGCTGCTGCCATTAGCCCTTGATTCCGTTAAACTCAAACCAGGCGCTCTCCAATGCCATTAACTTAAGAGCTCGGTTCTCATTTCGAGCGGCAGCGAGAAATCTTATAATTCCATGTTTTTTAAGATTTCTCGTCACCGGCGTTCCTCGAATGACACGGGCGGAATGCTAAAGTTAATGACATTGAGTCGCTCTTGACTGCTATATGAAAAAATACAGGCAAAATCAAGAAACGCTGGCATTGAATCCGGCTAATTTATCAGAATCCGGACACTTTTGATAAATCTTGATCTTGCTTCTTTTGCTGTTATATTCTATGCCTTAGTTGAATTCTTCTTCAGGATAGAATAATGAGCGAAAACAAAATACTGTTGGATGCCGCAGACATTGACCGAACCGTTACCCGCATTGCCTATGAAATCATTGAAAACTGCAGGGATCTCGACAACCTGGCCCTTGTAGGAATCCATACGCGGGGCGTTTTTCTGGCCCGACGGATCCAGAACGAACTTCAGAAGATTGAATCCACCACTTTAAGCGCCGGGGATATGGATATCAACCTGTATCGGGATGACTGGACCCGAATCAGCCAGCAGCCGATCGTAAGGAAGACCGACATAGCCTTTTCCGTCGATGAAAAGCCAATCATTTTAGTCGATGACGTCCTCTTCACCGGCCGCACCATTCGGGCGGCCATGGATGCGCTGATGGATTTCGGCCGGCCGGCGCGCATCGAGCTTGCGGTATTAATCGATCGCGGGCACCGGGAACTGCCCATACAGGCCAATTATATCGGCAAATATATCAAAACCCGGGCGGATGAAGCCATCAATGTCCGGCTTTCTGAATGCGACGGAGCGGACCGGGTAGACCTGATTTCAAATGGGGCATAAAGAACATAAGCGGGGGGCGCCCAAAAGCCTGCGAGTGGGCATCCTCACGGTATCCACCACGCGCAGCCTGGGCGGGGACAAAAGCGGGCACTGGATAAACCGGCATGCGCAGCGGGAAGGCCATACTGTGGTAGCACATGAAATGCTGCCGGACAACCAGTTTACCATCGCCAAAAAAGTGGCGGATATCGCCATCACCCAAACTGCGGATATTTTAATAATCAACGGCGGTACCGGGCTTAGCCCGTCAGACGTAACCATAGAGGCCGTAAAACCCATGTTTCGAAAAGAACTGACGGCCTTTTCCATGGCATTCACGCAGCTCAGCTTTGAATCAATCGATTCGGCGGCGATCGTTTCCCGCGCCACTGCCGGAATTATTCATAATACAGCCGTGTTCTGCCTGCCGGGCAGTATCAACGCCTGCAAGTTGGCCTGCAAGGCGCTTATTTTCCCTGAGGCCGGCCATATTGCAGCCCATATGCGCGCCGAATAATTATTCGGCGCTCAATTTAGGTTGGCGTTAAATTTAAGTTGGCGTTAAATAACGGGGATTCTGGAATCCCCCTAAAATGATTTTAAAAGGAGCCATCAATTCATGTTTGGCATCGGCATGCCC
>DATGCF010000047.1:0-4558 GCA_035312245.1 Desulfosalsimonadaceae bacterium | reverse complement strand
AACCAAATGACATGTCAGGCCAACGGATCCGCGATCCCGGCCAGCCTTAAAATGGTCTGCCACTCGGATTCAGTCACCGGCTGGACGGACAGCCGGTTGCCCTTTTTCAAGACCCCCATATCCGTTAAATCCGGCGCCTTTTTCAGATCCTCCCGGGTAATCGGGGGGTCCAGCTCCCGGACAAACTGAACATCCACCATATACCAGATGGGGTTTTCCGGTGCGGCCCTGGGATCATAGTGGTCGGCATCCGGGTCCTGCGCCGTGTGGTCCGGATATCCGCTACGGACCACACGGGCGATGCCCACGACAGCGGGCGGCTTGATATTTGAGTGATAAAACAAAACCCCGTCGCCCGCCTTGATCTCATCGCGCAGCAGGTTTCTGGCCTGGTAATTCCGCACCCCGTCCCAGCAGGCAGTGCCATCCGGCGAGTTTTTCAGGTCTTCGATGGAAAACGCCGACGGCTCGGATTTCATGAGCCAGTATCGGCGGGACTTATTGCCCGGCATACGCTTCCCTCTTCCTCATCCTTTCCAACGTCTTAATCTTACGTTAAAAGGTATAAAGTTTTTCCCGTCTTACTCTTACTCTTAATCTTAATCTTAATCTGACATGAGTAGAAATCCAGCGCAAAGTTGGGTTTCGTGCCTCAACCCAACCGACCAAATCTGACCCGCAAAGAGTTATAAAAAAGGCCCGGTTCCTTTAAGTCCCCCTTTGAAAGGGGGATTTAGGGGGATTTTCCATGACCGGCAAATTTAAATCCCCCCCAAGCCCCCCTTTTTCAAAGGGGGGATAAGGAAAAGGATCAGGTCATTTTATCTTTAGATTAAGAGCAAGATTAAGAGTAAGAGTAAGACGCCAAATGACAATATGCCCGGCCTATGCGCACCTTTGTGAGTTTTAGATCGTGCTGAGCCCCGCCGTTGTTAGGTTTCGTGCCTCAACCCAACCGACCAAATCTGACCCGCAAAGAGTTATAAAAAAGGCCCGATTCCTTTAAGTCCCCCTTTTGAAAGGGGGATTTAGGGGGATTTTCCATGACCGGCAAATTTAAATCCCCCCAAGCCCCCCTTTTTCAAAGGGGGGGTAAGGAAAAGGATCAGGTCATTTTATCTTTAGATTAAGAGTAAGAGTAAGAGTAAGACGGGAAAACCCTATACCCTGTGAACCCTGACCCTTTTAATTTTCACGCCGGGCTCGTGGCCACATTTTCACCTGGCTCGCTGGCGATATGGATGGTACGGGTGGGGAAGGCAAACCCGATGCCTTCGGTTTCAAACGCCTCAAAAATCCCCAGGTTGATCTTTTCCTGGATATCCATGTAAACCACGTAATCCGGACTCAGCACATAATAGACCACCTCAAAGTTTAAGGAAAAATCCCCGAATTCCTTAAAATGCGCCCGATCAAACCGGGTTTGATCGACACTTTCGATAATCCGGCGAACCGTTTCCGGTATTTTTTTGAGCTTCGCCGACGGGGTATCATAGAGCACCCCGAAGGAGAACACCACACGCCGTTCCCAGAAATGCGCATAATTCCGGATGCGACTAGACAGGAGATCATTGTTTCCGAATACCAGCAGCTCACCACTTAAACTGCGGATGCGCGTGGTTTTCAGGCCGATTCTTTCCACCGTCCCCAGCTGATCCCCGACGATAATGAAATGCCCGACTTCAAACGGCTTGTCCAAAAGAATGGAAAGGGAGGCGAACAGGTCGCTTAAAATATTCTGGGTGGCCAGACCAATGGCAATACCGCCGACGCCCAGACTGGCAATCAGGGTGGTGACATTGACCCCGAGATTTTCCATAATCACCAGCAGAACAAACGACCACAGCACAAACCGGCCGAACAGGGTCATCACCGCCACCCCGGAACTGGTCGAGGGGTCTTCCACCTTTCGGCCCACATACTCCTTAAGCCCGGTATAAACCAGGTAATGGCCCCACAAGCCGATTTGGATGGCTACCGCCACAAAGGCGACCGATTCGATAATCGCCCTGGCCTGAACGGGAATATCCAGCCACTTGGAGGCCAGAAACAGGGCCAGCAGAAACAGGACCAAGCGCTTGGTCCGCTGAAAAATCTCCGCCAATACGCTTGATATATTGGCCCGGATAAACATACGGCCGGCTTCGAACCGTTTCACCAGCCATCGTTTCAGCAGACTGAAAACAAACATCAAAACGATCAGGGTGGCCAGGGCCGCCGCCCAGTGCCCGATTAAATTGCCTAAAACCGTAAGTTCCAGAAATTCCATCATAACACTATCTCCGAGAGCTCCATTGTAAACAAAATTTTATCTACTTTGGCCATTGCTGCCCCCTATTGTATCGACTGGTAAAATGGCAATTTCCTTTATTGGATAAAAATATAACCCGGTTAAAGCCGGCCTGCAAACCCGAAGGAACGGAACTTTTTGAAATATATGAAAATAAAACAGGAGCGCCTTATATCAGACAGACAGGCACTCCAGCCAAAGGAATTGATAGGGCGCCAGGGTGAGGCCCTTGCCGTTGGTAACGGATTGCCCGGTCACCCGATCCGCGAACCGGGTGGCTGCGGTGGCGTCGTTTAGCTGCGCCTGCGCCATGGGCTGAACAAATTCCGAAAAATTATTGATCACCACCAGGCGCTGCCCGGCATACTCCCGGATGAAACCGAACAAATGGACGTTTCCGGTGTCAAACACCTCCATATAGCCGTTTCGAAGCGCCGGCAATTTTTTGCGCAGCTGGATCAACTGGCACAGTTCATTGTAAAACCGCCATTCCAAGGCTTCCGCATTATTCAAATCCTTTCCGGATTCCCAGCGCTGCCGTGACCGGTGCACCCATCGGCTATCTGCAGCCTTGGCCGGATCGGATAAAAACGTATAATCGTTTAGCATACCCCACTCATCGCCCAGATAGATCAGGGGGATACCGCCGGCGCTCAGCATGATGCTGCGAAGCAGGTTGATCCGCTGCACAGTGGCCTCGATCCGGTCGTCATCGCCGGCATCCAGGGCGGCTTCAAGCCCCGCCAGGGAGGCCAGCGTGCCGGAAATCCGCAGATCGCCGGTGTCCGGATTGTATTGAAAAGGCATGCCCCGGGCAAAGGAGCCGGGAGACCGGCCGGTATAGAAATCATTTAAAAACTGCCGGTGGCCCTTCGGGTCAATGCCCACCTCACGGGCGTCCGCGTCATCAAAGGTCCATCCGATATCATCATGGCAGCGCAGATAATTGACCCAGGCGCATTCCGGATGGATCCGAATCCGTTTCTTCATGGCATTGTTTAAAAGCTTGACCTCCCGGGTGGCCAGGGCTTCCCAGAGAAGCGCCATCAAAAGCGGGTTATAGGAGAGCTGGCATTCCTCCGGATGGATATAACGGATCACCTCATCCGGATGCACGATGGCCTCGGATTTAAACATAAGAGACGGCGCGGCGATCCGCGCCAGGGCATTAAATGCCTGGATAATCATATGGGCTTCCGGCTGGTTCTCGCAGTCCGTTCCCAGGCGCTTCCAGATAAAAGCCACCGCATCCAGACGCAGGACCTGTACGCCCACATTGGCCAGAAACAGCATCTCCTCGGCCATGGCCCGGAACACCGCCGGATTGGCATAGTTTAAATCCCACTGAAAACTCTGGAACGTGGTCCACACCCACCGGCCCATATCCGGGTTCCAGGTGAAACTGCCGCGCCGGCTATCCGGAAAAATATCCCGCAGATGCGCCTGATATTGATCCGGCAGGCTTCGGTCCGGAAATGTGTAGTAGTACTCCTGGAAATCCGGATCACCGGATTTCGCGCGCTGGGCCCAGATGTGCTCATCCGAGGTGTGATTCATGACAAAATCGAGCGCCAGGCTGATGCCCTCGTCATGAAGTATCCGGGCCAGGGCGGATAATTCCTCCATGGTCCCGATATCCGGGTTGATGGCCCGGTAATCGCTCACCGCATAGCCGCCGTCGTTATAGCCGTGCGGCACGGCAAAAAGCGGCATCAGATGCAGGTACGTAAGCCCCGTCTGCTTGAAATAGGAGATATGCTCCGGCAGACCGGCCAGTTTATCACTGAAAAGATCCACATACAGCACGCCGCCGACCATCTCCTCGGATTGAAACCACAGGGGATTTTCTTCCCGTTCGGCATCCAGCCGCTTCAGGTACTCCGGCCGCTCTGACCAGCTCCGGACCGCGGTGGCGAGGATCTGCTCCAAATGATAGAAAAAATCATACTGCCATCCGTACAGATGGACCAGCAGCCGGAACAGACGTTCCCATTCCCGGCGCAGCCGGGTTTCGAACCCCTCCCATAGCTGCTGATGGGTTTCATCCTCCGGGCCCAGCGCCGGCCGTATCCGAGGGATCAGCCGCTCCAGTGATTTCTCCGCCTGTCGGGGTATCCAGTCGCCATTCATATTATATCAGAACAAAAGATGATCGTCGTTTCCGTCTTACTCTTATTTTCCGTCTTACTCTTATTTTCCGTCTTAATCTTACTCTTACTCTTACTCTGATGCTCGGCCCTAAGCGGCTTCGAAGTCACTCTGGGTATT
>DATGCF010000046.1:0-5438 GCA_035312245.1 Desulfosalsimonadaceae bacterium | reverse complement strand
TTCAGCGATAAATTGTACCGGAAATTAAACGGCGGCCGGCTCCAGCCGGTGCTGAACACCTTTAAAACCATGCATGATCAGGGCGTTCATTTTGAAATGACCACTTTGGTTGTGCCCGGGTATGTCGATGATCCGGAGATGATCAAGTCCATGTGCGGCTGGATCCTGAAAAACTTGGGGCCGGACCATCCGCTTCATTTCCTCCGGTTCTTTCCCCGGTATAAGCTGGACCGCCTCCCGCCGACCCCGGTGTCCAAACTGACGAAATTTCGCGAACTGGCTATGAAAGAGGGTATCCGGTACGTTTATGTGGGCAATGTGCCGGGTCATGAGGGCAATCATACCTACTGTCACAACTGCGGCAAGCTTTTGATCGAACGCACCGGCTATCATATTCCGGAGTTTAACCTGAGCGGGAGTCACTGCAAATTCTGCCAGACACGCATTCCGGGTGTCTGGGTGTAGACCGATAACTGCAGGTGCTTAATCTTATTAATTAAATGATAACTTTAATAAAAATATATAATTTATTGATTTTAAATAAATAAAACCTTAGAAGGATTGCGTGAAGAATTTATTTCGCCGGCTCGTCGCCCTGATTCTGATTAGCTTTTTTCTCGGTTTGCCCTCATGCGGCCAGAAGCGCGTGGTTCGGACGATGGAAGTCACCGCCTACTGCGGATGCGGCGAATGCTGTAACTGGGAACGGGGCAGCTGGAAATGCCTGAAACTTGATTTCTGGAACCGCTACATTAACAAGGGCAAATACGCGGGAGAGCCCTATTCCGGCCTAACGGCAAGCGGTACCAAACCGCATGAACCCAACCCCGGTCTGTTTTCCGTGGACAGCATTAAACATCCGTGGATCATCCCGTTCCGGATCGTTTTTCCCTGGCTTTGGCTGCCCAGGGACGGCACCATTGCGGCAGATACCCGGTATCATCCATTCGGCACCCGCATGTATGTGCCCGGCTATGGGTATGGCGTGGTTGAGGATCGCGGGGGAGCGATAAAAGGGCCGAAGCGCTTGGATCTTTATTACAGCTCCCACTCCGAGGCGCTGGAATGGGGTCGTCAGCGCGTTAAGGTAGAAGTCTTCAAATAGCTGATCCAGAAACTATCTTTAAAGACAAAAAAAGATTAATGCCGGCACTGATAATAGGTGTCCTCATTTTTCCGCGCCATTTCGACCTCGCCGGCATTGACCAGCGGCTCCAGATATTTTAATATTTCATGCGGATGCGTATTCAGCCCACTGGCAATATCTGTCAGCGTGCAGGGTCGGCGTGATAAAAGCTGAAGCAAATCGTCCTTTACCGCTGATCCGGCGGCGCTGGCTGCCTCCCCCTGGTAGGGCACAACGATTTCCGCCCGATCCCCAAGCATATGCTTGATCTGAATCAAACGCGCATCATCCGGACGGGATATGCCGGCTTCGGCTGTCGGCCGAACCGCCGTGTTCAGGTGAATTTTATCCGGTTGGATCCGATCCATCCAGTATTTGAATGCGTCAATATCCGCATCCGCCGTGTTAACCCCCTGGATTAAAAAAATCTCCACCCAGATCTGACCGGTATATTCATTTCTAAAACAGACCAAGCCTTCTGCCATTTCTTCAAATCCGATGTCAGGGCACGGGCGGTTAATTTCTAAAAACATTTGCGCGCTGCCGGCATCAAACGATGGCAGAATCACATCGGCTGTCATCAAATCCGCTCTCACGTCAGAAAACATGAGCATCGACCCATTGGTGAGCACGGTAACGGGAATATCGGTTGCGGATTTAAGCCGGCTCGTAATTTCCCCGATATCACTGTTTAACGTCGGCTCCCCGGAACCGCCAAGGGTAATATAATCCGGTGTCACCCCGCTTTCCAATGCCTCCAGGACATCATGAATCACTTTATCCGCAGGAATGTATGGCTTTCTTTCAATCGTCGGCGCCGGGGTTCGCCCGATCTGGCAATAAATGCAGTCATATGAACAGATTTTGTATGGAACCAGATCCACTCCCAGGGACCGGCCCAGCCGACGGGACGGCACCGGTCCGTAAACTACCTTAGCCCCCATAGGGAAATCCTTTCATTTCATCATTTCATTTAAAATCGAATTTTTCCGGTTGTGGCATCTCCGCATCTCATTCATCCTTGACCCTGCTCCTTAGCGCCTTCAGCCGACCTCGCCTGGTTTTCTCATCCAGCCGCTTTTTTTTCGCCCCCTTTGTCGGGCGGGTGGCCTTTCGATTTTTCTGCACCACAGAAACCCTTTTTACCAGGGCCTTCAGGCGATTCAGCGCGTCCTCCTTGTTCTTCTGCTGACTCCGAAATCGCTGCGCCTTAATGATAATGACGCCATCTTTGGTTATCCGCTGATCTTTTGATTGCAGCAGCCGCTCTTTGTATATATTAGGCAATGAGGATAATTCAATATCGAATCGCAGCTGCACAGCGGTTGCCACTTTATTAACATTCTGGCCGCCGGCGCCCTGCGCCCGGATAGCCTGAAATTCAAGCTCTGAATCCGGTATTATAACTTGATTTGATATTTTCAGCATTCAAGAATCCCTTGGCAAACGGGATAATCCCACAAACGGGCGGTTTTACCTATGCTTTCTGCTGCAATCAGACATTTCAGGGGTCTCCCTTTATTTACCATAGACAAATGACTTTCTTTCCGTCCTGTAATTGCGCCCGAACCTTTTCCATATGACGAAGCGGCGCCATCTCACGCTCAAAATCATCCATACTCATATTTAAATCACCGGCCAGTTTCTCCGGCGGTGTGGGTCCGTTTTTTTCCAAATAATCCATCATTTCTGCCTGCCTGTCATTGACGACAAAATTGGACTGGGATAAATTTTTGGCACTGTAAACGGCCCATGGATCGCACGCTTTCGGCTTGGCCGCGAGATCGATGTAGCAGTCTTCGCAGACCTTTTGGCCGCGGGCTTCCAGGGCCTCACTTTCATTTATTTCAGCTCCGCACTGCGCACATTTCATTGATAACGCCTCCTTTAACTCAGAATATCTCTTATTTCAAATGTAAATATAAGAAATCCCGGTGGATTATGCAAGGACTGCCCGGTTATGACATTTGATACCGCTTGCAAGCCTGGATGGATACTGGTAAAAGAGGTGTAAAATTTTAAAAGTAAGGAGAAAACCATCAATGACGGAGAAAGATTGGGAAAATCCGGAAGAAAACCCAAACCCGGATTCCATCCAAAATGGAAGTGAAGACGCCAATACCAGCGAAGACTTTGAATCGCTTTTTGAATCCTATATGACCGATATGCGACCGGATATACGGGTGGGGGATAAAATTTCCGGCGAAATCATTGTGATCGGCCAGGACAGTGTATTCTTAAATACCGGCAGCAAGATCGACGGGGTCGTGGACAAATCTGAACTGGTTGATGAAAACGGTGAATTCCATTATAAAGTCGGAGATCAACTGGATCTGTATGTGGTGGCCGCCGGTGACGGTGAACTTCAGCTTTCAAAAACCATTGGCAGCTCCGGCAGCTCCGAACTCCTCTATGATGCGCTGCAAAACAGCATCCCCGTCGAAGGAAAGGTCACAGAAACCTGCAAAGGAGGGTTTAAAGTCCAGGTGATGGGAAAAACCGCATTTTGCCCCATCAGCCAGATGGATACCACCTATGTGGAAAAGCCGGAAGCCTACGTCGGCGCCACGCTGGAATTCTTAATCGAACGGATCGAGGAAAAGGGTCGCAATGTGGTGGTCAACCGCCGAAAATATCTTGAACGGCTGCTGGCTGAAGAGCGGAAGAAATTTTTGCAGCAGGTCAGCCCCGGCGATACGGTAAACGGAAAGGTCACCAAACTTATGCCCTATGGCGCGTTTGTTGAGCTTCACCCCGGAGTTGAAGGCATGGTGCATATTTCTGAACTTAGCTGGTCCCGGGTGGCGGATCCGGCTGAGGCGGTGTCGGTGGGCGATCCCCTGCCGGTCAAGATTCTTTCCATTAATGAGGCAGACCCCAAATCCGGTGGTCTCAAGATCTCGCTTTCCGCCAAGCAGGTCAGCAGCGATCCCTGGGAGACCGCGGCGGAAAGATTTCATGCGGGCGATAAGGTTGAAGGCCGGATCACCCGGTGTGCAGATTTTGGCGCTTTTGTCGAGGTTGAGCCGGGTATCGAAGGGCTGGTTCATATCAGTGAAATGAGCCATGTTAAACGGGTGGTTAAAGCCGAAGACGAAGTGCGCCCGGGCGATAAAGTGGCGGTGACGGTGAAATCCGTTGATCCGGCCAAAAAGCGCATGTCCCTTAGCATGAAGGACGCCGAGGGCGATCCGTGGCTAACCATTGAAAACCGCCTGTCAGTCGGGCAGACGGTATCCGGCCGGATTGAGAAAAAAGCGGATTTCGGCTATTTCATCAATCTGGCGCCCGGCATTACCGGTCTGCTGCCCAAGTCCAAAATTCACAATGCCCCCGATCCGCAGGCGATTGAAAAGCTTAACACCGATGACCCCATATCCGTTACCATAGAGGCCATGGATCGCCAGGACAAGAAAATTACCTTGGCAGCGGCTGATGCGGTGGATCAGACGGACATCAAAAAATACGCATCTGATGCCTCCGCCAAGAAGGCCACAGGAATGGGCGCACTTGGTGAGAAGCTCCAGGAAGCGCTTAAATCAAAAAAATGATATATCATGATATAAGTAGCTGATGATCTGAAAAAAGTGGGCCTGGATTTTGAGGCGCTTTTAAATGACATGCTCCGCGGGGCGAATGCGGATACCGGCTATTGCAGATAAAACGGGGCGAGTGGGGCTCGCCCCAAGAATAAAAGCTTTATTTTTTGGCAAATATGCCGTTTAAAATCATAATCAGTGCGCCCAGAACCAGCAGGAGGAGAAATAAGGGCAAGTGAATAAAGGCATCCATCCACTTCTGCATAAATCCGGCCGGCAGACTGCTGATCCATTCAAAATTTTCCGGACCGCCGAGTGCATTCATAAATGAGATATGGCCGCTGACTTTTGTTCCACCGCCGGGCCCGGACCCCGCCATCATCTTCTCAATCATTTTAAAACCGTAAAGCACCGCACCGCTTAATAAAATGATCAGGCCAAATAAAGATGTCTTTGTCATGCCTTTATCCTCCCGTTTTGATGAATTCAAATGACACTGAGATTGGCTGTCGCATTGTTTTCTGCTTTATACCAGAATCCGGCCTTGCAATGCTACCATCTTTTGCCGTATCCGAAAAGATTCATCTTATCTATGTAAATGCGCGAGCGGTACCCATGGGACAGATCATTTTGGCCGGCTAGGCTGATTTTAGCTCAGCCTTCATAAACTCACGGCTCAAACGGGCAATTTCGCGAATGGAAATCCCTTTCGGGCATTCCACCTCGCATTCGGTCTCGTTGGAGCAGTTGCCAAACCCCAGCTCATCCATTTT
>DATGCF010000045.1:0-2022 GCA_035312245.1 Desulfosalsimonadaceae bacterium | reverse complement strand
CGGTCCACCGCCGGGCGATCCATGGCATGCTCCATCCGGCAGGCGTTGTCCTCGGCGGTGGTTTCATCCAATTGAAGTACGTGAATCAGAAAATTTTTAATGACCCGGTGTCGGCGATTGATTTCTTTGGCAATGGCGGCGCCCTTTCGGGTCAGGGTGATGAAGCTGTATGGCTCGTAATTGATCAACCCCTTTTCCGCAAGACTCCTTAATGCCCCGGTCACCGAGCCCCGCAGCACCCCTCTATCTTCTGCAATATCCTTTACCCGGGCGACCTTGTTCGTGGTTTCAAGCATAAGAATGGTTTCCAGGTAGTCTTCCAGGTTCTCCGAAAGCTCTGTTTCCGTCATAACGCCTCCTTTAGGCATTTTTACGTCTAAAGTTATGAATACCAAATTATGCGTATATGATCAAACAAAAGATAAAAACTTAAAAAAAAGATATTGACTACTAATAAAGTTTGGTATACCTAACAAATCAAAATCAAACGCGGAGGAGATAACATGCAACGCATCAATTTGCGCCAAATGAAAGAGAATCAATCGGGAAAGATCGTCGCCGTTCATGCGGCCGGCGAGCTCGGCCGCCGGATCCGGGATATGGGCCTGGTGCCGGGCACTGAATTCAAAATCAAGGGACGCGCGCCCCTGAAGGATCCGGTGGCGCTGCGGATGATGGGCTTTACTTTAAGCCTTAGAAACAACGAGGCCGATCATATCGAAGTGGAGGTGAAAGGATAACCGATGGCCAACACCATTGCATTGGCCGGAAATCCCAATTCCGGCAAAACAACGCTTTTTAATGCATTGACCGGCGCGCGCCAGCAGGTGGGCAATTATCCGGGCGTGACGGTGGAGAAAAAGACCGGTCAATATAAAATAGACGGCCACGAATTTCAGCTGGTGGATTTGCCCGGAACATATTCCATGACCGCCTATTCAATGGAGGAAATCATTGCCCGGGATTTTATCGCCACGGAAAAGCCGGCCGTTGTGGTCGATATCGTGGATGCGGCCAACCTGGAGCGTAACCTCTATTTAACCCTCCAGATCATCGAGATGGGGGTGCCGGTCTGTATTGCGCTCAACATGATGGACGTGGCCAAAAGCCGGGGCATGCGCATCGATTCGGCGCGGCTGTCCGAATTTTTGGGCGTGCCTATTGTTCCCACCGTGGCGCGAAGCGGCAGGGGCAAAAAGGAAGTGATGGCGGCGGCCGCGGATATTGCGGGCGCCACTCCTTCAAAGACGACGCTAAACGTTTCTTACGGCGAGGACATTGACAACGCCCTGACGGAAATGGTGCCGCTGATTTCAGGCAGCGGACTGCTGACCGATTATTACCCGGCCCGCTGGGTGGCGCTTAAATACCTGGAGGCGGATGAGCAGATTGTTTCCGCCGGTGATGCCGCAAATCCGGACCTGAGCGGGGAGCTGAAGAAAATTGCCGACCGGGTGACCCGGCACCTGAGCGCCACCTTAGATACATACCCGGAGGCCATGATCGCCGATCAGCGGTTCGGGTTTATAAAGAGCATTATCCGGCAGGGGGTTATCCAGATGGATACCGATGAGCAGCGGCTCTACCTGTCCGACAAGATCGACAAGGTTCTGATCAACCGGCTGGCCGGTCCCCTGATCATGGCCGGCGTCCTGCTGCTTCTCTACCATTTCACTTTTGTCTACAGCCAGGCGCCGGTGGCATGGCTGGAAAATATGTTCGGCGCCCTTCGCGGCCTTGCTGATGCCCACATGGCGGAGGGGCTGTTAAAGTCCCTGGTCATTTCCGGAATTATTGACGGGGTCGGCGGAGTGCTCGGCTTTGTGCCGATTATCATGTTCATGTTTTTCGGTATCACGATTCTGGAAGATTCGGGATATCTGGTCCGTGTGGCGTTTATGCTCGACCGGGTGTTCCAAGCGTTCGGCCTGCACGGCAGTTCGGTGATGGCATTTATCATTTCCGGCGGGATCGCCGGGGGCTGCGCCGTGCCCGGGGTCATGGCGACCCGTACGCTCAAAT
>DATGCF010000044.1:0-12007 GCA_035312245.1 Desulfosalsimonadaceae bacterium | reverse complement strand
GTTGCATGGGTTTACGAGAAGGCCGACAGCCTGAACGGAGTCCATCGGCCCGCCCGGGATCAATGGCTTCGGGCCAGCCAGTCGATACCGCTCAATATCGCCGAAGGTAATGGCAAGACCGCGGAAGCCGACCGAAGGGGTTATTTCGAAATCGCTCGTGGCTCCGCGCTTGATTGCGCGGCGATTCAAGATGTGCTGGTTGTCGGCAAGGCGCTGGACAAGACGGAAAGCCTGAACCGCAAGGATGAACTCGACCATATGGCCGCGATGCTCAGCCGTCTTGGCGGAAGAGGATACCAAGTTCGAGAGGATCAGGAAGTCTACAGTGTCGATTTCGATCCCGATAGCGATAGCGATCCCGATTTCGATCCCGATTTCGATCCCGATAGCGAGGAAAACGAATCCCAACCTTAGCGTTAACAGGACCGGGGGTATGGATTTTGCGGTTAGAACAAATTAGCCGTGATTAAATACTCATTGATATTGACTTAGAAAAAGCAATTGGTTATGGAGAACACATTTAACAGCCATTGAATTCGAGGTTTCATGATAGAATATCTGCCCGTGATGATTAAATCTGCGGTATCAGCCGGCATTGCGGCCCTGGACGTCTATGACCAGGATTTCTCAGTGATTGAAAAGGCGGATCAGTCACCGTTGACCCTGGCGGATACCCGGTCCCACGATATTATCAGCCAAGCCCTGGAACCAACCGACATCCCGGTTTTAAGCGAAGAGGGAAAAGACATCGCCTATGAAGACCGGAAGGATTGGGAGCATCTGTGGATCGTTGATCCGCTGGACGGAACCAAGGAGTTTGTCAAAAGAAACGGGGAGTTTACCATCAATATCGCATTGGTGGAAAATCATATTGCGGTCATGGGCGTTATCTATGTGCCGGTTTTGTCCCTTTTGTACTTCGGGGCGTTTGACCGGGGCGCCCATCGGGTGAAGATAGAGACGCCGGAAGCGGTTAAAACTGATGCGGATATTGATCGATTAATCGATAAAGCCGATCCGCTCGAGGTGGAAGTTGACGCCTCCCGGCAGTATAAGATTGTCGGCAGCCGTTCGCACCTGACCCCGGAGGTGGAAGCCTTTGTTGAGGAAAAAAGGCGTGTCTACGGGGATGTGGAGTTTGTCTCCGCCGGCAGTTCATTGAAATTCTGCCAGATCGCGGAGGGCAAGGCGGATATATATCCCCGGCTTGGGCCGACGATGGAATGGGACACGGCAGCCGGTCAGGTGATTGCGGAAACCGCGGGCGCCCGGGTCTATCGCCATGATACGGCCGAGCCATTGCGGTATAACAAGGAAAATTTGAAAAATCCCTGGTTTATTGTAACCAACGGACGCGATGAATAAAGAGAAAAAATCGCTATGAGTGATACCATCTACGATGCCCACGGCGGCAGTCTGGTGGATTTGCGTGTTGATGAGGAGCGGGCCGATCTTCTCAAGGATATCGCCCATGATCTGCCGGATGTTATTCTAAACGACCGTCAGCTCTGTGATCTTGAACTGCTGGCCATCGGCGGCTTCTCCCCGTTGGAGGGGTTTATGGTGCGAGCGGATTACGAGTCAGTCCTCGACCGGATGCGGCTTCAGGATCAGACCCTGTGGCCCATGCCCATCTGTCTGGATGTCAGCGAATCCATTGCATCCAACCTGGAAGCCGGTCAGTCCGTGGCCCTACGTGATCCGGAAGGCTTTATGCTGGCGGTGATGCATGTGGAAGACATATGGCCGGTGGATCGGAAAAAGGAGGCCGACCGGGTTTTTGAAACCCGGGATACGTCCCATCCGGGTGTCGCCTATTTGTTTAACAAGGCCGGGGACTATTACCTGGGCGGGCGCCTGGAAGTGGTGAGTCTTCCGCTTCATTTTGATTTTAAGCAGCTTCGGATGCCGCCCACTGAGGTCCGGCATTTTTACTCCAAACTCGGATGGCAGCGGGTCGTGGGTTTCCAGACCCGAAACCCCCTGCATCGGCCCCAGTTTGAGATGACCACCAAGGCCATGCGCCAGGCCCGTGCCAACCTGCTGCTACTGCCGGTGGTCGGCATGACCCGGCCCGGCGATTTTGACCACTATACCCGGGTTCGCTGCTACCGGGCGGTGGCCAAGCATTATCCCCCGGACTCCCATGTCCTGTCGCTTCTTCCGTTCGCCATGCGGCTTTCCGGCCCGCGGGATGCGGTTTTGGACAGCATTATTGCCAGAAACTACGGGTGCACCCATTTTATCGTCGGCCATGACCATGCCAGCCCGGGGCCGGATAAAAACGGCAATCCCTTCTATGAATGCGACCGGGCCCGGTGCGTGGCAACGGAATTCAGCGAAGAGATCGGTGTGGAAATCGTTCCGTTCGAAGAAATGGTCTACCTGCCGTTCGAGGATGAATACCGGTCCGTGGACCGCGTGCCCGATGGCAGCCAGAAGATTTCCTTAAACGGCACGGACATTCGCAAACGCATTCGGGAGGGCCGGCGGATTCCGGAGTGGGCCACATTTCCGGAAGTGATCACCGAGCTTCAGAAAGCCTATCCCCCGCCTCGGCGCCAGGGGTTTACCGTTTTTCTGACTGGTTTGTCCGGGGCCGGCAAATCGACTATTGCCAAGGTCATTTACTCCAAGTGCCTTGAGATCGGGGATCGGCCGGTGACGCTTTTGGACGGCGATATCGTACGCCGCAATCTCTCCAGCGAGCTCTCTTTCAGCAAGGAGCACCGGGATATAAACGTTCTGCGCATCGGGTTCGTGGCGAGCGAAATCACCAAGAACCGGGGCATCGCCATTTGTGCCCCCATCGCCCCCTACCAGTATACCCGGGATGAAATCCGGCGGGTAATCGAGGAATACGGCGGCTTCATCGAAGTGCACGTGTCCACCCCCATCGAAGAATGCGAGAAGCGGGATCGCAAAGGGATGTATGCCAAGGCCCGGGCCGGTCTGATCAAGGGCTTTACCGGGGTGGACGACCCCTATGAATCCCCGCAGTCACCGGAGATCCGGGTGGATACCACAGACATGACGCCGGTTGAGGCAGCACAGGAAATTCTGCTCTTTTTGGGAAAGAAAGGCTATATTTAGAAATGGACAAGCAGGCGGCAACAATTGCGGTTATCGGATTAGGTTATGTGGGGCTGCCCGTGGCGGTCACCTTCGGCCGGCAGTACGCGACCATCGGGTATGATTTAAAGGAAAAGCTGATTGAGAGCTATAAGCAGTATGTCGATCCCATGGGGGAGTTGACCGAGGTGCAGATGCAGGCGGCGGAAAAGCTCGAATACACGGCTGATCCGCAGCGGATCAATGAGGCGGATATGATTATCGTGGCCGTTCCCACGCCCATAGACGAGGCCCGTCAGCCGGATCTCCGCCCGCTCATCGGAGCCACGGAGACCGCCGGGCGGTACATGAAAAAGGGCGCGACCGTGGTATTTGAGTCTACCGTCTATCCGGGCACCACCGAGGAGGTCTGCGTGCCGATTCTGGAGGAGCAGTCCGGGTTTATCTGGAAAATCGATTTTCACGTGGGCTATTCGCCCGAGCGGATCAACCCGGGGGATAAAAACCACACCCTGGAGAGCATCGTTAAAGTGGTTTCCGGAGACGGTGATGAAACCCTGAATCTGCTGACCAATATATACGGTTCGATCATTACCGCGGGCACATATCCTGCTTCCTGCATCAAGGAGGCGGAGGCGGCCAAGGTCATCGAAAATACCCAGCGGGATTTAAATATCGCCCTGATGAACGAATTGGCCGTCATCTTTGACAAGCTGGGCATTGATACCACGAATGTGTTAAAAGCCGCCGGCACCAAATGGAATTTTCTCCCTTTCCGCCCCGGCTTGGTGGGCGGCCACTGCATCGGGGTCGATCCCTACTACCTCACCTTCCGGGCGGAAATTGCCGGATACCATCCGGAGGTCATCCTGGCCGGCCGCCGGATCAACGATAGCATGGGCAAATATATCGCTGAAAAAACCGTCAAATTGATGACGCAGGTCTGCGGCAATATCAAAAAGGCCCGGGTCGCCATCCTGGGGCTTACGTTCAAGGAGGACTGCTCGGATTTGCGGAATACCGGGGTGACCGGTATTGTGGAGGAACTGGAATCCTACGGCATCATCCCCATAGTCCACGATCCGTTGGCGGATACGGAAGAGGCCCGGGCCGCCTACGGAATCGTCCTGTCCCCCTGGGAAGTGCTTAAAGGTCTGGATGCCGTGATTCTGGCGGTGGGGCACAAGGCCTATAAGGAGATGCGCATCCAGGAATATGCGGATCTCTTAAACGCCGACGGCTGCCTGATGGACGTCAAGTCAATTCTCGATCCTGATGAATTGAAAAAAAACGGCATCCAGTTCTGGCGGTTATAGTATGGGCTAATAGTAAACCCGAATCCCTCCGCGGACCTTTTTATAAAAAATGATTTCCGGCCCGATGTCATCCTGCAGTTCCGGTTTGCTGATATAGGAGACAGGCTTAATGGAGACCGGCGTATTCCCGATATAGCCGTCAATGCCCCGGGATTCCTCCGCCGGTTTGGCTAGCCGCCAGGTGTCATCCGCACCCGCTGCCAGCTCTTTTAAGATGCTTTTCTGAAACCGAAGCCCGGTATATGTTTTGGCAAGGACCAGCTCGTTAATCCACTGATGTACCATTTCCCGATCGATTTCCGCCATGGCGGTCCGCATCTTTTTTATCATTTCATAGGTCTTATCGGTTGCGGTTTCTATGGCATCCGGGTGTTTCTGCATGTACCATTTGACCCAGCCTTCATACGTATCACCGGGAAACTCCTGAATCAGATCCGACATCTGGCCCACGTAGCGCGCCCGGGTGGCCTGGGAGTTGCGGTTGGCAATATTTAAGAGCTGGGTGGTATATTTGGGGTAGGTTTCAACTTTTCCCACCACATCCCGCATGATCTCGTCAAAACCCAGCTTGCAGGTTTCCATGTCGGATAAAGCCGCGGATTCCGATTCTGCGGCAACGTCGGCGGGCACACAAAACGCGCATAAAAAAATTGTCAAAACAGCGATGCCGGTCCGGATTCGTAGCAACAAAGCCTCCTGTCCATTCGAAAATTAAAAAAATAAGACGTTTATCCTTTAAGTTCCCCCTTTATTATTGTGCCATATGGCAATATTTGAAAGGGGGATTTAGGGGGATTTAAATTCTGGATCATAAATCCTCCCCAACCCTCCTTTTAAAAAGGAGGGAGAAACGCAATGGCAGCGTCAAGAAGAGCTCATAATCAGGGTGGGCATTAAAGCTTTATCGTCGACGCCTTGAATTCCGAGGTCATTTTGCCGATCATCACCGGCAGATCCGGGCTGTCCGGGTTTTCCTCGATCATTCGCTCAAAGGCGCTGCCGATGACCACGCCGTCGGCAAAATCCGAAATCGCGCGCACATCATCTGGCGTTGATATCCCGAATCCCACGCATATGGGCAGATCCGTAACAGAGCGCAGGGTATTCGTATGAACGCGGATATCCGTGGTATCCAGGCCATCGCTGCCGGTCACCCCGGTTTTAGATACCAGATATAAAAACCCCGAGGCATTTTGGGTGATCATGGCCATGCGCGCCTTGGGCGTGGTCGGCGCAATCAGACGGATAAAGGCAAATTCTTCTGGTTTCCATTGGCTGATCAGCTCATCCGCCTCTTCAGAGGGCAGATCCACCACCAGCAGACCGTCTGCCCCGGCCTCCAGCGCATCGTGGTAGAATTCACCAATCCCGTAGGCCATGATGGGGTTGTAATAGCTGAACAGGATCACCGGCACAGAGCTGGTCTTTCGAAGCTCCCGGGTCATTTCCAAAACGTCCTTTAAATAGACGCCCTGCTTTAATGCCCGGGTGGAGGAGCGCTGGATCACCGGCCCGTCCGCGGTGGGGTCGGAAAAGGGCACCCCAAGCTCCAGGATGTCAACGCCGCTGTCGCACATGGCCTTGATGATCGTCTGCGAGGTTTTTATGTCCGGGTCCCCGGCTGTCACAAAACCGACGAGGGCGGTTTGGTAGTTTTCTTTTAGTTCATTGAATTTGTTGTTAATGCGGTTCATAAACGAATTGCTCCTTTATACTCTGAGAGTAAAATTGATGCCAAGGAATTATATCGTACTCAGTCGCGCGCAAGCGGGACGGTTCTCGTTCTCGTTCTCGGAAACTTAAAAATCGATTACGAGTACGCGTACGAGTACGTACAGAAAGTTAATTTCTACAAAAATGCCGCAGTGGCGGCATAAACCACTCTCCAGGAATTAAATAATATATGTCGTTATTCCAGAATGTTTCGCCAATGTCATTCCGAGGAGCGACAGCGACGAGGAATCTTAATTTAAAGATTTCTCGCTACCGCTCGAAATGACAGTTAACTGCAATTGAGTAAATTTTTAAGTGTTTCTCATTTAAATCATCAAATGATACATGCCATAGCCATTCGATTAAGATTAAGAGCAAGATTAAGATTAAGACGGATTGGTTACAATCCCCAGGTCCTTATCCCCCCGGCCGGAGAGATTGACCAGGATAATATCTTCGGCCGATCGGTTTTGGGCTGCCTGCATGGCGGCGGCCAGGGCATGGGCACTCTCCAGCGCCGGGATGATGCCCTCTTTTTTGCATAATAAATGAAATGCTGCAAGGGCCTCGTCATCTTCAATCGCCACATAGCTGACCCGCTTGAAATCCTTTAAAAGGGCATGCTCCGGGCCAACCCCCGGATAATCCAAACCGGCGGAGACGGAATGGGCCTCCTTGATCTGTCCGTATTCATCCTGCAGAAGATAGGATTTGGAGCCGTGCAAAACCCCAAGGTTTCCGGCGCACAATGTAGCCGCATGCTTACCGCCAGCAATGCCCGTGCCGGCGGCCTCCGCGCCCAGCATATCCACAGACGCGTCATTTAAAAACGGGTAGAAAAGCCCCATGGCATTGCTCCCCCCGCCCACACAGGCGACCAGGAGATTCGGCAGGCGGCCGGTTGCCTCAAGCATCTGCTGCCTGGACTCCTCGCCGATAACCTTCTGGAACTCGCGCACCATCTCGGGGTAGGGGTGCGGGCCGGCCACTGAGCCGATGACATAATAGGTGTCCCGGACTTCCGATACCCAGTACCGGATAGCCTCGTTCATGGCGTCCTTCAATGTGCCGGTGCCGGAATCCACGGGCACCACCTCGGCGCCCAAAAGCTTCATGCGTTTCACGTTCGGCGCCTGCCGCTCAATGTCTTCAACGCCCATAAAGATCTTGCAGTCCATGCCGAAAAACGCGGCAGTGGTGGCGGTGGCCACGCCGTGCTGGCCGGCCCCGGTCTCTGCGATGATCTTTTGTTTGCCCATCCACCGCGCCAGAAGGGTCTGGCCCAGGGTGTTGTTGATTTTGTGGGCGCCGGTGTGGGTAAGGTCTTCGCGTTTCAGATAAATTTTGGCCCCATTTAAATGCCGGCTTAAGCGCTCCGCATGAAAAAGCGGGGTGGGCCGGCCGGTATAGTTTTTCAACAGTTCTCTGAATTCGGCCTGAAACGCGGGATCCGGAACGAATCGGCGAAACGCCTCTTCCAGCTCGATTAGGGCCGGCATCAAAGTTTCGGCCACATACCTGCCCCCATAGGGGCCGAAATGGCCGTTTGGATCCGGAAATCGGCCGGTTTCATATTTTTCTTGGTATTTATCGCCCATCTGCATTGAAAATCCTCCTTATGGGGTATTGGCAGTTGTATTTTTCTGCGGCATAAACAAATGCCCGTACTTTATCCATGTCTTTTTTTCCCGGGGCTGCTTCCACCCCGGAGCTCACATCCACGGCATGTGGTTTTGCGTCGTAAATGGCATTAACCACATTTTCCGGGTTCAGGCCGCCGGCCAGGATAAAGGGGTGATTGTCCCCGAAACCGGCGGCCTCCTGCCAGTTCCACACCATGGCATTGCCGCCCGGCAGTTCACCCTTGGCGCATTCGATTAAATACGCATCC
Source organism: Desulfosalsimonadaceae bacterium (assembly GCA_035312245.1). Taxonomy (GTDB): domain Bacteria; phylum Desulfobacterota; class Desulfobacteria; order Desulfobacterales; family Desulfosalsimonadaceae; genus M55B175. Next base: position 4,015 of record DATGCF010000044.1, on the reverse strand, counting down.
GCGTTATAGCTATCGGCATCTGCCATCAAGGGCGAGCCTTTGGTATACAGCGCCTTGACGACCATGAGCCCCTCGTTTTTCAGTTTCTCAACCACTTCCGGCGGCTCCTGCCCGTGGAGTTGTACGCCGGTGAGCCCGCTTTGCCCGGCGGTTTTCAAAATCGTATCCGTGTTTTCATTCACAAATACGCCGATCTTTTTGACTTTTTCCGGCAGGGCATGGCTGATTTCAAGCGCCTGCTCCGGAGTGACACAGCGCCTGCTTTTTGGATAAAATACAAGTCCGATCGCCTGAACCCCGAGTTTTGCGATTTCAGCCGCCGTCTTCGGCTCGGTTATTCCGCAAATCTTAATTCCGCAAATATCATCCGCTTTATTCATCTTACTCCCCGTCTTATTCTTACTCTCCGTCTTAATCTTAATCTTAATCTTACTCTTAATCTTGATCTAAAATTGGCCCCAGTTTGTGTATCAGCTCAAAATAGCTTGGGTTGAGCCCTTTGTTTCGTACTCGTACGCGTACTCGTGCTCGTACTCGGCATTTTATCGAGTACGATTACGAGTACGAGCACCGTCCCGCTATCGCGGGACTGAGTACGATCGATAGCGCCTGGGGCATAAAATGACAAGGTATTAGCATTTTCACTCCTCTCACCCCTCTCCACGCAGTGGGGAGGGATTGGGTGGGGCGGTCAGCTCCCGCAAAAACCCCGCTGGATCATCCGCCCGCACGAGGTGCTCCCCGATCAGAAAACTGCATATCCCGCACGCCATATTTGTTTCAATGTCTCCCCTTGTCCGGATGCCGCTGGCAGCCACCGGTATCTGGCCCGGCGCAAGCCGTTCGGCCATGCGGATGGCAATCCGGATATCAGTTTCAAGTGTTCTTAGATTCCGGTTGTTAATACCAATTAACCGGGCCTCGCTTCCCATCGCCGTCTCCAGATCCGCCGGGCTGTGGATTTCAACCAGAGCATCCAGGCCGATCGATTCGCAAAGCGCCAAATACTCATTCAGCTGTGCCGGCCCCAGGAGCGCAACAATCAAAAGTACCGCGTCCGCGCCGGCAACTGCGGCTTCATAGATCTGGTAGGGCTCAAATATAAAATCCTTCCGCAGCACCGGGAGACTCACGGCCGCCCGTGCCGCCTGGAGATCCGCGATGCTGCCCTTAAACCAGTAGGGTTCGGTCAAAACCGAAACGGCCGCCGCCCCGCCGTGCTCGTAGGCTGCCGCCAGCTGTGCGGCGTCCAGGTCCATCCGGATATCGCCTTTAGAGGGCGAGGCCCGCTTGACCTCGGCAATAATATTGATGTCCCGGGCTTTGGTGGGCGTAAGCCGGTCAATAAACGGGCGCCGGTCTTCCCGGGCTTCCGCCTCCCGTCTTAAGCTTTCTTCGGTCCGGGTTTTTCTGGCCGCCTGGATATCGGCCTTTTTTTGTTCAACCACTTTGTTTAAAAAATCCTCCCGCATCAGGCGTTCTCCCGGGTAAATGCGATTAGCGCGTCAAGCTTATCCCGGGCCGCACCGGAATCAATGGCGTATGCCGCAACCGTAATGCCGTCAGAAAGCTTCTCCGCCTTGCCGGCCGCCACCAAGGCGGCCGCCGAGTTGATCAGCACCACATCCCGGCGCGGTCCCTTTTCGCCGCCTAAAATTTTTAGCGTCATATCCGCGTTTTCTGTCGGATCCCCGCCGGTAAGGGCCTCGGGATCCGCCGGCTCCCCGAAAAACTGTTCCGGTGAGATGTCATAGGTCTGGATGCGGCCGTCATTTAACTCGGAAATCCGGGTCGGCGCGCATACGGAGATTTCATCCAACCCGTCATGGCCGTGAACCACGAAGACCCGTCTTGATCCAAGCTTTTGAAGGGCCTGAGCAAACATTTCCGTCAACTCCGGCGCGTAAACGCCCAGAATCTGGCAGTTGGCTGCGGCCGGGTTGGTGAGGGGGCCCAGCATGTTAAAAATGCTCCGGATCGCGACCTCCTTTCTGGCGGTGGCAGCATACCGCATGGCCCCGTGATATTTGGGCGCAAACAGAAATCCGATGCCGATATCCGTCACCGCTTCCTCCACCAGCTCAGGATCGAGGTCCAGGTTCATGCCCAAGGCCTCCAGAAGGTCGGCGCTGCCGCACTGGCTGGAGATGGACCGGTTGCCGTGCTTGGCCACCGTAACCCCGCAGCCCGCCACTACGAATGCCGTGGTGGTAGAAATGTTAAATGTCTTGGCCCCGTCACCGCCCGTACCGCATGTATCCACAATGGTTGAGGCAGGTGTTTCGATCCGAAGCGCTTTTCTCCGCATGGCAGTGGCCGCTCCGGCCAGTTCTTCATAAGTTTCGCCCTTTGTCGCAAGAGCGGCCATAAATGCGCCGATCTGGGCGTCCGTGAGGCTGCCTGAAAAAATCTCGTCAATTATCTGCGCGGTTTCAGACGCGTTCAGATCCTCCTGCCGGGTAATTTTTTTTAATTTTTCCGTGAACATGACGGGTCTTCTCCTCATTATGCGAATTCATAGGACATGTTGACAAAGTTTCTGAGAATCCGTTTACCGATGGTGGTCATGATCGATTCCGGGTGAAACTGGATGCCTTCGGTTAAGTGTTCCCGGTGGCGCAGCCCCATGATTTCCCCGTCCTCGGATTCGGCAGTGACTTCCAGACAATCCGGGAGGTCCGGCCGTGAGACGGCCAGGGAATGATAGCGCATCGCCGTAAACGGCTTATTGATTTTTTTGAACAAGCCGCTGCCGTCGGCCGTGATGGTCGAGGTCTTGCCGTGCATGATCCGCCGGGCGGAAATGACTTTGCCGCCGAATGCCGCGGCAATGGCCTGGTGCCCCAAGCAGACCCCTAAAATCGGCACTTTCCCGGAAAACTCCCGGATGACCGGGATGGAAAGCCCGGCGGTTTTCGGAACCCCGGGGCCCGGCGAGATCACTATCCCGTCAATTGCATCGGCATCCAGCTCCGCCAGGTCAAACCGATCATTTCGGTGCACCCGGACCTCCGCATCCAGCTGGCGCAGGTACTGCACTAGGTTATAGGTAAATGAATCATAATTGTCGATCATGACGATCATTGGCTTTCTCCTGTTTGGTTGTGCCGGTTGATGAGTTCAAGGGCCCGCTGGATGGCCATGGCCTTGTTTACCGTCTCGACGCGTTCTTTTTCCGGGTCTGAATCATAAACGATGCCCGCGCCGGCATTAACGGTGAGCCTGTCGTCCTCAATGCAGGCGGTTCGGATGGTGATGGCCAGATCCATGTTCCCGGAAAAGGATATGTAGCCCACCGCCCCGCCATAGGGCCCGCGCGGGTATGCCTCCATTTCCGCGATAATCTCCATGGCCCGTACTTTCGGCGCGCCGGAGAGGGTGCCGGCCGGGAAACTGGCCGCCAGCAGATCCCAGGCATCGTATTCCGGCCTAAGATCACAAGTGATATTTGAGACCATGTGCATCACATGGGAATAGCGTTCGATAAACATCAAGTCCGTGACCTGGACGGTGCCGGTTTCCGCCACCCGGCCCAGGTCATTTCTTCCAAGGTCAACGAGCATGAGATGCTCGGCCCGCTCTTTTTCATCCTTTAAGAGTTCGTCGGCCAGGGCCCGGTCCGCCTGTTCGGTCTTTCCGCGGTGGCGCGTGCCGGCAATCGGTCGAAGCGTAGCCACGCCGTTTTCAAGGCGCACCATGGTCTCGGGTGAAGACCCGACCAGGGCCATATGATCGAGTTTCAGGAAAAAGAGGTAAGGAGAGGGGTTGATGTAGCGCTGAACCCGGTAGAGCGACATAAGGTCCCCCGGTGCCGCTGATACAAACGGCTGGGAGACTACGGTCTGGATGACCTCGCCGGCCGTAATGTATTGGATGATTTTTTCCACCTTTGACCGGAAGTCTGCTTCCGTGTAAACCGGTTTTAAATCGAGCGGCGTCTGACGGGCCGGGGCCGGCGAATTCGTATAAGGCTTGGAAATCGACTGATCCAGCCGGTCAATCCGGCCGACCGTCC
>DATGCF010000043.1:0-3481 GCA_035312245.1 Desulfosalsimonadaceae bacterium | reverse complement strand
GCTTTCTGAAACACAGGTGGATGCCGTCTTAATGGATATCCCAACACCCTGGGAGGAACTGGATGCGTCCTGGGAAGCCCTTTGCTGTGGCGGGTATCTGGCCTGCACGGTGCCGACATACGATCAGCTGGGCGAACTGGCGATTTGCCTGTCGAAAAAATCATTTATGCCTTTGGAGGCCATGGAAATCATGTGCCGGCCGCTTCGTGCGGAAAGGGGGCGGACCCGGCCGGAGTTTAAAATGATTACCCATACCCAGATGATCCAGTTTGCTGTCAAAATTCTGCCTTTGGCAGCAAGTGAGACGACAGCAGAAGATAATTATGGCTTGGGTGCAAATGATGATGAAAATGCCTGATATTTTGAAAAGGAGGTGACTATGCACCAACTCGTTCTTTTACGACACGGAGAGAGTGTCTGGAATAAGGAAAACCGGTTTACCGGGTGGACGGATGTGGATCTAACCGATGCCGGCATTGAAGAGGCACGGGCGGCCGGCCGGATTTTAAGAGAAAAGGGATTTATATTTGATGTCGCGTTTACCTCGGTTTTAAAGCGGGCCATCCGAACCCTATGGATTGTGCTGGATGAAATGGATCAGATGTGGATTCCGGTCAAAAACTCCTGGCGGCTCAATGAGCGGATGTACGGTTCGCTTCAGGGCCTTAACAAAGCGGATATGGCCAAAGAATACGGGGAGGAGCAGGTTCGGATCTGGCGCCGCAGCTACGATGTCGCCCCAGGAGCGCTGGAAAAGGGCGATCCCCGGGATCCAGCGTTGGACCCCAGGTATGCGGATCTGGATGACAGCCAGATCCCCCGCACCGAAAGTCTGAAGGACACGATCGAGCGGTTTCTGCCCTATTGGCACGATACCATTGCCCCGGCCATAAAAGCGGGCAAGCGCGTGGTCATTGCGGCCCACGGCAACAGCCTGAGAGGGTTGGTGAAGCATTTGGATAATATTTCGGATGCGGAAATCGTCAAGCTAAACATCCCCACCGGCATCCCGCTAGTCTATGAATTGGATGAGGCGTTAAATGCCCGAAACCACTATTACCTGGGTGATCCGGAGGCAGTAGCCCGGGCTGAGGCCGCGGTTGCCGGCCAGGGTAAGAGGCAAACCTAAACGATAAATTTTTGAGGCAGGCAGGTGAAGCCCAAACATCGGTTGCTCCGGATATGTTTTTACAGCCTGGCCATTCTGGCCATCATTGGCATTTTATGCGTCGGGTTTATTAGACTGCGCTACGGCGGCGGCAGCACGGATTTTCCCATAAGTGCCGGGGCACCGATCGATTCGGCGTTCGCGTTACAAACAGTTGCCGATCTGGATGTGCCGCCCGGCAATATAGCGGTATCAGGTTCCGGGCGCATCTTCTTTTCTTATCATCCGGAAGCCGGTCCAAACATCCGGGTGGCGGAACTCAAAAACGGGGAGCCAGGGCCGTACCCCTCTGAAAGTTTTCAGGGGCCGAAGAAGGGGAAGGCAGCATATTTTGACACCGTGCTTTCGCTAAGAATCGATCGCCGGGGCCGCCTGTGGACCCTGGATCTGGCCAGGCACGGCATTGGCCAGCCCCGGCTCCTGGCCTTTGACCTGTCCACGGATGAACTGGTCCATCAGTTCGCGTTTCCGGATCGATGCGCGGGATTCGGCTCCCATCTGAATGATTTTCAGGTCTCGCCGGACGGGCGGACCATTTATATCGCGGATGCCTCAATTATCGCCAAAAACCCGGCCATTCTGGTTTATGACACGGAAACCAGAAATTGCCGGCGTCTGCTTGAAAGCCATCCCTCGGTAATACCGGCTCCCTTTATTCCGGTGGTGCAGGGCCGAAAAATGCATATATTCGGCCTTTTTGCCGTCCGCCCGGGGGTTGACTCAATTGCGCTCTCCCCGGATGGCGAGTGGCTTTATTATGCGGCTGTCACCAGTCCATATATGTACCGGGTCCGGACCCGGCATTTGAAAAATCCGGAATTGTCATCAAAGGAACTTGGGGGCCGGGCGACCACTTTTGCCCGAAAACCCATGAGCGATGGTCTTACCATGGATCTTTCAGGAAATATTTACATCACCGCTTTCGCGGATTCCGCGATCGTCCGTATGGCGCCTGACGGATCGCTTACCCCCCTGGTTCACACCCGCAGGCTCAGATGGCCGGATGGCCTTGGATTCGGGCCGGACGGATACCTGTACGTCACCTGCAGTGCGCTGCATCAGGTAATCGGAAAATCCTGGAAAGAAGAATCGCCCTTTCAGATTTATCGATTCAAGCCGGGCGGAAAAGGCATTCCGGGGCATTAGCGTTTTTGTGGGGCGGTCATATTGAAAAAATAGCATTAATGCCATTAACTTAAGATTCCATTTCACTCTCCTTCTCCCTCTGGGAGAAGGCCGGGATGAGGGTAAAAATGGCTTAATTTAATGGCATGGGGAACAGAATGCCAAAAGGCATTTTTATTGAATGAGATTTCACAGGGAGTTGTGCTATGAAAGCTACTTATCAGGTCCTCTCACCGGGCGATGTCCGCTCCTGCAGTGAACACGACGAGTTTGCATCTGATCTGCTTTACGGGATGTCCCAGCCGGTTAAAAGAATCCCCAGCAAATACCTCTATGATGAAACCGGCAGCCGGCTGTTCTGCCGGATTATGGAACTGCCGGAATATTATCCCACCCGCTGCGAAACCGAAATCCTGCTGCGCTACAGCCCGGCGATCGCCCAGGCGGTTTCCAGCCCGCGGCTGAATCTGGTTGAACTGGGCGCGGGCGACGGCAGTAAAACCCGTATCCTGATCAATGAGCTGCGCAGTCAAAAAATCGATTTCCGGTATGTGCCGATTGACATATCCGAGAGTGCGGTCAGCGGTCTCTGTTCGAATCTCTCCCAAGAGTGTCCGGAGATTGCCATCAATGGACTGGTATCTGATTATTTTGTGGGCGTGGACTGGCTGTCCCATCAGAATGCGGCCAGAAACCTGATTCTGTTTCTGGGCTCCAACATCGGCAACTTTGAACCCGCCCATCAGATCCAATTTCTGTCAGGTCTCTGGAACGCCTTAAACCACGGCGACTATGTGCTGATCGGCATGGATCTGAAAAAGGATGCCGCCATCATCAACCAGGCGTATAATGATGCCCAGGGCGTGACCGCGGCTTTCAACCTGAATCTGTTAAACCGGATCAATCGGGAGCTTGGCGGTAATTTTGATCCTGATCAGTTTGTCTACTATAGTGCGTGGGACGCTTTTGACGGGGCGGTGAAGAGCTGTTTGTTAAGCAAAAAATCTCAGTCCGTATACATTGACGCATTATGCCGCGCTTTTTCCTTTGACGCCTGGGAGCCCTTTCACACGGAATCCTCTTATAAATTCACCATTTCCGATATCCGGGAAAAGGTCCGGCGTATTGGTTTTGAAATCATTGAAAACTATTCGGATGCGCGGCACTATTTTGTGGACTCGCTTTGGC
>DATGCF010000042.1:0-3975 GCA_035312245.1 Desulfosalsimonadaceae bacterium | reverse complement strand
CAGACCACCTGCATCGGCATCGGCGGCGATCCCATTCACGGGACCAATTTTGTCGATTGCCTCGAGGCATTTGAGAATGATCCGGATACCCGGGGCATCGTCATGGTCGGCGAAATTGGCGGCAATGCCGAAGAAAATGCCGCCGATTTCGTCAAAGCCCATGTGAGCAAGCCGGTGGTGGGCTTTATCGCCGGCATCACAGCCCCGCCGGGCCGCCGAATGGGGCATGCGGGGGCGATCATCAGCGGCTCCAGTGGCACGGCCAAGGCTAAAATTGAGAAGCTAGAATCCTGCGGTGTCCATATTTGCGGCAATTTGGGCGATATGGGCCGGGTATGTGCCGATGTATTTTCTAAATAGGATTATCTAATGAACGCATTAACCAATACATTTACCACCTCCATCGGCAAGAAACTGCTGATGGCTGTCACAGGTCTCGGATTCTGTATTTTTTTGCTGACCCATTTGCTGGGCAACCTAACGTTATACGTGGGACGGCAGACCTTTGAATCCTATGTGGAACACCTGCATGCGCTGGACCCCCTGATTAAGGTCGTTGAAGTCGGGCTTTTGGTTTTTTTGGTCGTCCACGTGACCACCGGCGCGCTGCTGTTTTTTCAGAACCGTCAGGCCCGGCCAGAGCGCTATGCTGTGAACAAATCCGGCGGCGGCCGGACCATCGGATCAGCGACCGCGCCATATACCGGGTTTTTAATTCTATTGTTTATCATTTTTCACCTTTTGAATTTCCACTTTGTGGAACACCCCGGCGGATCGGTTTTTAACACGGTTACCAACACCTTTTCCAATGCCTATTACACGGGCGCCTACATTGTCGCCATGATTGTTGTGGCCATCCATGTCCGGCACGGCTTTTGGAGCCTTTTTCAAACGCTTGGGGCGAATCATCCCAAATATATGCCGATCATTCAAGGGGCGGGTATCGTCTTTGCCCTGTTGCTGGGGATTGGGTTTGGCCTGATTCCGCCCTACATCGGCCTGGGTTTTTAAAAAAACGGCGGAAAAGCGGCTTGAAATAGTCGAATACCTGATTAATTTTCGGTCGTTATTTTATGGAAAGCGAGATGATATATGACACTTGATGCCAAAATACCGGGCGGCCCCTTAAACGAAAAATGGGACCGCCATCGGTTTGAACTCAAACTGGTCAATCCGGCCAATAAGAAAAAATTCGATATCATTGTAGTGGGTACCGGCCTGGCCGGCGCATCGGCTGCCGCTACCATGGCTGAATTGGGCTATAACGTAAAAAATTTCTGCATTCAGGATACGCCCCGCCGGGCACACAGCATCGCGGCCCAGGGCGGAATCAATGCGGCCAAAAATTATGCCAATGACGGGGACAGCATCTGGCGGCTTTTCTATGACACGATTAAAGGCGGGGATTTCAGGTCCCGGGAAGCCAACGTCTATCGTCTGTCCCAGCTTTCTACCCAGATTATTGACCACTGTGTGGCCCAGGGAATTCCGTTTGCCCGGGATTACGGCGGGCTGCTGGATAATCGGTCCTTCGGCGGCGCCCAGGTATCCCGAACTTTCTATGCCAAAGGCCAGACCGGTCAGCAGCTGCTGCTCGGCGCTTACAGCGCCCTGATGCGTCAGGTGGCCAAAGGAAAGGTCCAGATGTTTCCGCGTCGGGAGATGATGGATTTGGTCGTTGCTGACGGAAAGGCGCGGGGTGTTGTGGTTAGGAACCTGATTACCGGAAAACTTGAAACCTATGCGGCCCATGCGGTGGTACTGGCGACCGGCGGATACGGCAATGCCTATTTTCTGTCCACCAACGCCATGTCCTGCAATGTGACGGCCGCCTATCGCGCGTATAAAAAAGGCGCCTTTTTTGCCAATCCCTGTTTTACACAGATCCACCCAACCTGCATTCCGGTTCATGGGGCCTATCAGTCTAAGCTGACCCTGATGAGCGAGAGCTTAAGAAATGACGGAAGGGTGTGGGTGCCCAAGCAGCCCGGCGACAAACGACCGCCTAACCAAATCCCGGAATCCGAGCGGGACTATTATTTGGAGCGCAAATACCCGAGTTTCGGAAATCTCGTGCCCCGGGACGTGGCCTCCAGAAACGCCAAGGAACAGTGCGATATGGGAAAAGGCGTGGGCGAGACCGGGCTCGCCGTGTATCTGGATTTTGCGGACGCGATCAAACGGGATGGGAAGGATGCCATTGAAGCCAAGTACGGCAATCTGTTTCAGATGTATGAAAAAATCACCGGCGAAAATCCATACGAGACGCCCATGCAGATTTATCCGGCGGTTCACTATACAATGGGCGGCCTGTGGGTGGATTACAACCTGATGAGTACGATTGACGGCCTGTTCGTGCTCGGAGAGGCCAACTTTAGCGATCATGGGGCCAACCGCCTGGGCGCCAGCGCCCTGATGCAGGGGTTGGCGGACGGATATTTCATTATACCCTACACCATCGGCGGCTATCTGGCGGGAACGCCCCTTACGGAAGTGAGTACGGATCACGATGCGTTTGCCAAGAGCGAAATCGAAATTAACGCACAGGTTGAAAAGCTTCTTTCCATTAATGGCAATCGCACGGTTGATGAATTTCACCGGGAACTCGGCATGGTCCTGTGGGATTACTGCGGGATGTCAAGGGATATGGAAGGTCTGGAAAAAGCATTAGGCATGATCCGTGATCTTCGGACCCGTTTCTGGAAAGAGGTCAATGTGCCGGGCAGCGGCGATGATTTGAATCAGAGCCTGGAAAAAGCCGGCCGTGTAGCCGATTTTCTCGAATTTGGCGAACTGATGGTAATTGATGCCTTAAACCGGGAGGAGTCCTGCGGGTGCCATTTCAATTTGGCCTGCCAGACGGAGGATCATGAGGCCCTGCGGGATGACGAGAATTACTGTCATGTGAACGCATGGGAATATAAGGGGGAGGAAGCGGCACCGACACTGCATACGGAATCTCTGGAATTTGAGAATGTCGAGCTGACCCAAAGGAGCTACAAATAATGACCGCATCAACGATTAACCTCACATTAAAAGTTTGGCGGCAAGGCCGATCGGATAAAAAGGGGCGGTTTGAAACCTATCCGGCCAATAACATTTCAACTGACATGTCGTTTCTTGAAATGCTGGATGTGGTCAATGAAGAACTGACCAAAAAAAATATCGAACCGATCGCATTCGATCACGACTGCCGGGAGGGTATCTGCGGCATGTGCGGGGCGGTTGTAAACGGCCGGCCTCATGGGCACGAATCAGAAACCACCCTTTGCCAGCTGCATATGCGTCATTTTGAGGACGGCGATACCATTGTCATCGAACCCTGGCGGGCCCGGGCGTTTAAACAGGTAAAGGATCTGGTCGTGGATCGCTCGTCCCTGGACCAGATCATCCAGGCAGGCGGCTACATTTCCGTAAATACCGGCGGTGCCCCGGATGCCAATACCATTCCAATTCCAAGGACGCCGCGGATGCGGCATTTAATGCGGCGGCATGCATCGGCTGCGGGGCCTGTGTGGCCGCCTGCCCGAATGCGTCGGCCATGCTGTTTATCGGCGCAAAGGTCTCGCAGCTTGCGCTTCTGCCACAGGGGCGACCGGAAGCGGCCCAGCGGGTCCGCGCCATGGTTCGAAAAATGGATGAATTGGGATTCGGCAACTGCTCCAACGAGAACGAATGCGAGGTAGAATGCCCAAAAGGGATTTCTATTCGCGAAATTGCCCGTTTGAGCCGTGAGTTTATGAAGGCTGAATTAAAATCAGCCTAGCCGGCCAAAATGATCTGTCGCATGGATACCGCTCGCGCATTGACATAGATAAGATGAATCTTTTCGGATACGGTAAAAGATGATAGCATTACAAGGCCGAATTCTGGTATAAAGCAGAAAACAATGCGACAGCCAATCTCAGTGTCATTTGAATTCATCAAAACTGGAGAAACGGGAGGATAAAGGCATGACAAAGACATCTTTATTTG
>DATGCF010000041.1:0-3695 GCA_035312245.1 Desulfosalsimonadaceae bacterium | reverse complement strand
CTCAAAACCCATCCGGCATTTTTTGACCATACCGACATCCGGATGATCCAGACCGGCGGGACCAATACTCTGGTTTTTTCCCGGCACCATCGGCCGTCCGGCCAAAAACTCCTGATACTGGTTAACCTGGATCACGATCAGACGAATGACGCCTTCTGGCGGCCGGTCGATGCGGGAATTGAGGAAACTGTCTTTACAGACCTTCTTTCCGATCAAATCCTTGAGATCAATTCGTCCAATCAAGGGCTGTATGCGGCTTCGCTTGAGCCCGGCCAGGTTTATTGTCTCTCCCCGAAAGGACAAAAAGATCCGGCCGGTCAATCCCCCGGCCTGCCGGAAAGAATCGAAAGGCAGCGGCTTCGGGCAGCCGCCTTAGAGGTGTTTCGGGTTTACCATGGCACCTGCCACCTGGGCGATTTTGATCCGGATGCGGCGGCGGATGAACTTGCCGCTGACCCGGTATCCTTCTGCCGCAAAATGAATCCGTCAGGCGATGAGGCGCGGGTGATTCACTGGCAATGGCCGACTGACTGCCGCCGCCGGGTAATGATTCCTTCGGGCCATTTTTTAATGATCTGCGCGCCGCAGCCGTTTCGGGCCCGAATTGTGGAGCAGACCGAAGACGGTGAAAAAACCCGGTTAACCGGTGATTCGTTATCCCGTTCAGATGGCAGGTCTTTTATCCTGTTCCCCTCCCCGCCGTCTGCCGGGGACCACGTGCTTCGCACATTAAAGCTTTCCATGTTTGACGGGGACGGCTATACCCATACCGAATCCGGTTTGCTGTACTTGACAACGGCGGATCAGGTACATGCACTGAAAGTCTTTGACCGGAAAATGATCAAGCAAACCCCGCTTAAATGCCTGGGCACCAATGGCCGGGGGGCGATGATGCGCGCCCATGCGGCGTGGTCACAAATCAGGAGCAAATATGATGGCCTGCTGGCTGCCAATTTAAACATGGATTATCCGGATGACCGGCATATTATGCTTTCCCGGTGCCGGGCCTGGCTGGTGTTTCAGGGTTACTCCCAGGATGTGGGCATCGAATGCCAGGAACAGTTTTGGCTTCAAAATTCAGATGGCGGCACCTGGCGCTTTACCATCCCATGCGGCCAGGGCCAGCATGTTTCGCTGCTTTTTACCGCGCGGATGATCGCAAATGAAAATCATGTCGCGTTGACCGTCAACCGCCAGCCGGCCGGCGATGCATCGGACCGGCTGCCGGATGATAAACCCGTGCGGCTGATCATCCGGCCGGATATTGATGACCGGAATTTTCATGAAAACACCAAGGCGTTTATGGGGCCGGAACACCACTTCCCCAACAGCTGCCGGGTTCTGGACAACGGGTTTGAATTTTCGCCTGACACCGGTCGAAACCTTCTTTGCCGGACCTCAGCCGGCGATTTTGTCTGGGAGCCGGAATGGCAGTATATGATTCACCTGCCGGTGGAAGCCGACCGGCACATGGATCCGCATACGGATCTCTTTAGCCCGGGGTATTTCTCCATTTTTTTGACAGGCGGACAAACCGTGCGTCTCACCGCGGGCGTGAATGGCAAAGCAGATGTCATAACATCTCCCGGTGCAAGTGACCGGCCAGTTGACTGCCAATTGCCCGCTGAGTCCACGGTTTCATTTGAATCCGTTTTAAATGACGCGCTTCACGCCTTTATCGTCCGCCGCGGATCCCTGCATACGATAATCGCCGGCTACCCCTGGTTTCTGGATTGGGGGCGCGATACCCTGATTGTTATCCGCGGCCTCATTGCTGCCGGCTATCTTGACGAGGCGGCGGCGATTCTTTTACAGTTTGCGAGCTTTGAAGAAAACGGAACGCTTCCGAACATGATCCGCGGCAGTGATGCCAGCAACCGGGACACCTCGGATGCGCCCCTGTGGTTTTTTGTGGCCTGTGATGACCTGATGAAAGCCACAGGAAACAACGAATTTATCGAAAAAACTGCCGGAGATCGAAAGATTATCGATATTCTGGCCGCCATTGCCAATGGCTATATCCAGGGCACGCCAAACGGCATCAAAATGGATGAGGAAAGCGGCCTGATCTATTCTCCCTCCCATTTTACCTGGATGGATACCAACCATCCGGCCGGCTCCCCGCGGCAGGGGTATCCGATTGAGATTCAGGCCCTTTGGCATTTTGCCGTTCGGATGCTGGCTAAGATTGACCCTTCCGGTGACTGGCACGAACTGGCTGAAAAGGTCCAATCTGCTATAGAAGAATTATTCGTTCTTGAATCCAAAGGCTACCTTTCGGACTGCCGGCATGCCGATTCCTTTGTACCGGCCGCCCGGGCCGCGCCGGATGATGCCCTGCGGCCCAACCAGCTTTTTGCCGTTACTCTGGGCGCTATTTCAGATGCGAAGCGCGTCCGCGCCCTGCTTGACAACTGTATGGCGCTTTTGGTCCCCGGTGCCATCCGAAGCCTGGCAGACCATCCGGTGAGCCAGCCGTTGGAGATCCGACATAACGGCCAGCTTCTAAACGACCCTTATCATCCTTATCAGGGTATATACGTCGGGGATGAGGATACCCGGCGGAAGCCGGCCTATCATAATGGGACGGCATGGACCTGGGTGTTTCCGGCCTTTTGTGAAGCCTGGGCCATGACCTATGAGGAGTCTGGCACGGATACCGCCCTTTCCTGGCTATCCAGCAGCAGCCTGCTCTTAAATGCCGGATGTACAGGGCAGATTCCCGAAATTTTAGACGGTAATGCGCCGCATACCGAACGGGGCTGCGATGCCCAGGCCTGGGGGGTTAGCGAGTTACTCCGCGTATGGCGGAAATTAACACCTAAATTGAGCGATTTTTAAGTTTGCCGCTTAGGTAACATATTTTAAAAAGGGAGACCCATCATGAGTTTGAAAAAACAGTATTTAAAGACCAAACCGGTTTGCAAGGTAACCTTCCGGGTGCCGAAGGAACTCGGCAAGCGGGCGGATTCAGTCCAGCTTGTGGGTGATTTTAACAAGTGGGATACCCAAAAAACTCCGATGAAAAAATTGAAAAATGGCTCATTCACCATTACCTTAGACTTACCGATTAACCAGGAATATCAGTTCAGATATTTGCTTAACCAAAACATCTGGGAAAACGACTGGGATGCGGATAAATATATCCCAAGCGGCATTTCAAGCAGCGAAAACTCGGTCGTCGTGGTCTAAATCTATAAAACGCATTAGGTGCAAATAATGACGCATATCCAAACATTTCAAGTATATCCCAAAGTTCCGGAGTCTGCCCGCTTTGTTGAAACGCTGGTTAGAAATATGTGGTGGTCCTGGAACCTGGATGCCATTGAACTGTTTCAAAGAATTGATCCCAAGCTGTGGAATCGGGCCGGCCGTAACCCGATCCTGTTCTTCTCACAGATTCCGCAGCGCCAGCTGGAAGCGGTTGCCCGGGACAACAGTTTCCTCTCACATCTGGAGCGGGTTAAAGCCAGGTATGAAAAACAGGTGGAGCTGCCGGTGGAAAATTCAGAAGGCATCGGTCCGATCGCCTATTTCTCCATGGAGTACGGCATTCACGAAAGCCTGCCGCTTTATGCCGGGGGGTTAGGCATGCTGGCGGGCGATCACCTGAAGGCCGCATCGGATCGGGGCGAACCCCTGGTCGGGGTGGGTCTGCTTTATCGGATGGGCTACTTTCACCAATACCTGGACCA
>DATGCF010000040.1:0-10100 GCA_035312245.1 Desulfosalsimonadaceae bacterium | reverse complement strand
TTCTTAAACAGATGGTATATGCCGATGATGGGTTTGAAACCGGAGCGCTCCCGGATGACGCCTATGACCGGTTTAACCGGATGGCGGCGCAGGCGCCGGCCGGCAGCGGCGGGCTTGTGTTTTTGCCGTGGTTAAACGGATCCATTGTACCGGATGAAGACTCATTTGTCCGAGCCGGATTCATGAATATTTCCTTGCATACCCAAAGGTGCCATATGGCCCGGGCCGTTATGGAGGGGCTTGCCTATAACAGCCGATGGACCGGTGAGGCGGCGGAAAAGTATATTAAACAACCGATTCGCTCGTTTCGGTTTTCAGGTGGCGGGGCGATGTCCGATCTGTGGGCTCAGATCCACGCGGATATTTTAAATGTCCCGATCCATCAGGTGAAAGATCCAGTCAATACCACGGTGCGGGGATGCGCCCTGATGGCGCTGGTGGCTTTGGGGAAGCTAAGAGCTTCGGATATCCCCGGGATTATCCGCACTCAGCAGGTTTATACCCCGGCTCCGGCAAATCGGGCAATCTACGATAACCTATACACCCAATATCGGCGGCTGTTTAAAAAGAACAGACGAATTTTTAGGTCCCTTAACCAATCACTGGTTTAGTGTAAATGAGGTGAAAAATGTCTGATCAAGCAGATGGCGGCAGCCCGCAAGATCCGTTTAAACCCTACAAGGGCCGATTTAAAACCTATGACCGGATGCCTGAAAACGGCCGCAACCCGAGTGACATACTCGAAGAGATCTCGGTGATGGCCAAAGAAGAAAACGTCGCCTGGAAGACCGGTAAAATCTCGGGCACGTATTATCACGCCGGGGATGCGCACCGGGCGTTTTTGAATCAAACATTTTCTTTTTTTTCGCACGTGAATACCATTCAGTTTGACCTGTGTCCCAGCATGGCCAGGTTTGAAAGCGAAATCATTGCCATGACGGCCGGGATGTTAAATGGCGATGCCGTAAAAGAGATGAGCCCTGCAGACGAGGTATGCGGCACCGTGACCTCGGGCGGCAGCGAGAGCATTGCCATGGCCGTTAAGGTCTACCGGGACAAGGCCCGGGCGGAAAAGGGCATTACCGAACCGGAGATCATCATGCCCAAAACCGCGCATCCGGCGTTCAATAAGGCGGGCGAGTATTTCGGGGTGAAAATGGTGATGGCGCCGGTGGATTTTCCGGATTTCCGGGTCGATCCAAAGGCCGTGGAGGCCCGTATCACGGCCAATACCGTGGCGATTGTGGGAAGTGCCGGCAATTATCCCTATGGGCTGATTGATCCGCTCGAAGAATTATCCGGGATCGCTTTAAAATATGGTGTCGGATGCCATGTGGACGGCTGCCTCGGCGGGTTTATTCTGCCCTGGATTGAAAAGCTGGGCTATGACATGCCGCGTTTTGACTTCCGGCTTCCGGGGGTGACCTCGTTTTCTGCGGATACGCATAAATACGGGTATGCGCTAAAGGGAACTTCGGTCGTCCTATACCGGAATCCGAATTTCCGGCGGTACCAGTATTTCGCCTATCCGGACTGGCCGGGCGGGATTTATGCTTCCCCCACAAGTGCGGGCAGCCGGTCCGGCGGTTTGAGTGCCGCCACATGGGCGTCCATGGTAAGCCTGGGCGAGGCGGGCTATCTGGCGGCCGCCCGGGACATTATGCGGGTGGCGGATGCGTTCAAGGCCGCCATCCAAAAATTCGACGATTTGATTGTGATCGGCGAGCCCACGTTTCTCGTCAGCTTCCGGTCTGATACCCTTGATGTCTTTCATATCAATGATTTCATGAAGACCCGGGGCTGGCGGTTTAACTGCCTGCAGCTCCCGCCGGCGCTTCATTTCTGCGTCACCCTGCCGCAGACCCGGGTTTCGGGGCTGGGCGCTGAATTCGAAAACGATCTGGCCGAAGGCGTGGCGTATGCTAAGAAAAAGGCCGGCACCCCGGCAGAGAGTAGCGCCCTGTACGGCATGGCCGGCACCGTGGACGGCAACCAGCAGGTGACGGAGCTCTTATGCGGCGTATTTGATCACATGTATAGCATTTAGTATGACCCAAGGATTTTCACATAATCGGTTTTTTTCCTAAGCTTTTCCAGTACCGGTTTAAATGGGGCGTCCTCGATATCGCCCTCGAGATCTACGTAAAACATGTACTCCCAGGGTTTGCCGTGAATGGGCCGGGATTCCAGTTTGACCAAATTGATCTTGTTATCCGCAAATACCTTGAGCGTTTCAAAAAGGGCGCCCGGCTTGTTGCCGGTTGAGAAGATAAGTGAAGACTTCTGCTTTTTGCCGCTGTTTAACGGATGCGGACTGATCACCACAAACCGGGTGTAATTCCGGGGGTTGGTTTCAATCCCCGCTTCAAGCACAGACAGACCGTAGGTTTCCGCCGCATCCATGCCGGCAATTGCCGCATCGGATAGATTCCCGTTTTCCTTTATTTGTTTTACCGCACGGGCGGTATCCGTGACGGACACAATTTCCCAGTCCGGATGCTGTTCAAGAAACTGCCGGCACTGCTGAAAGACCTGGGGATGGGAGAATATGCGCTTTATCCGGTTTGTATCCGTACCCGGATGCCCGATCAGATTGTGCTGGATCCGGAGCATGATTTCCCCGACGATCCGCAGGTCATAGGCCAGAAGAAGGTCATAGTTTTCATGGACGCTCCCGGCCAGCGAGTTTTCGAGCGGGATAATCCCGAAATGGGTTTTGCCGTCTTTAACCGCATCAAACAGGGCCTTGAATGAATTGACCGGCAGGGGCGTGACCTGGCTGCCGAAATACTGAACACAGGCCTTGTGGCTGTAGCTGCCGATTTCACCCAAAAAAGCAGCCTTCTGACCTTTTCCCTCATCCGCGGCTTCCAGATGGCTGACGGCTTGGGCCTTGTCCAGGTAATCGAAATCAAGCTGTTTTCCCACCACCGGGGCAATCACATAAATGTCGCGCATCAACTGACCGAATTGCTTGGGATAAAGGCTTTGGGCCCCATCTGACGTCGCCCGGTCCGGCTCATTGTGAACTTCGATCATCAGTCCGTCTGCGCCTGCCGCAATCGCCGCCCGGGCCATGGGGCTTACCTTCTCCCGGATACCGGTGGCATGACTGGGGTCAATAATAACGGGCAGGTGGGTTAATTTTTTGATTACCGGAATGGCGGAAAGATCGAGCGTATTTCGGGTATACGGCTCAAATGTCCGGATGCCGCGCTCGCAAAGAATTACATGTTCGTTTCCTTCGGATAGAATGTACTCGGCGGACATCAGCCACTCCTCGATAGTCGCCGCCAGCCCGCGCTTTAGTAGAACCGGCCGGCCGAGGCGGCCCACGCATTTTAACAGGTCAAAGTTCTGCATGTTCCGGG
Source organism: Desulfosalsimonadaceae bacterium (assembly GCA_035312245.1). GTDB lineage: Bacteria > Desulfobacterota > Desulfobacteria > Desulfobacterales > Desulfosalsimonadaceae > M55B175. The sequence continues at coordinate 6,729 of DATGCF010000040.1, read as the reverse complement.
CGCCCACCTGGACGACGTCCACGTATTTCATGACCAGGTCCGCCTGGGCGGGCGTGGTGATCTCGGTGACCACTTTCAGACCATATTTTTCACGCACTTCAGCGAGAATTTTCAGGCCTTCCTCGCCCAGTCCCTGGAAGGAATAGGGCGATGTTCGGGGCTTGAACGCCCCCCCGCGGAACAGCACGGCACCGTATTTTTTGACTTCTTCGGCAATGGCCATCGTCTGCTCGCGGGACTCCACCGCACAGGGACCGGCAATAACCGATATCCGCTCGCTGCCGACCACCACGTTGCCCACATTGACATGGGTATCCGTCGGATGCATCTGCCGGCTGACGAGCTTAAACGCCGTATGCACCGGCACGACCCGGTCCACGCCGGGGAGACCTTCGAAGTACTCGGCGCCATGGGCGATGGATCCGGTGGCGCCGATAACGGATTGTCCGGCATCGGTTATCTCCCTGACAATCGCGCCGCCCTCCCGCAGAAGGCTCAGGATATGGTTTTTTTGATTCTGCATAATTTCTGGATTAAGAACAATCAGCATCAGGCGTCTCCTTTTTTTATCTGTCAAATAAAGACAGTCTCGTAAAAACTCAATTTTGAGATGGCAAAGCAAAATGTTCAAGATCGCGGCGCGCAAATCCCGAGGAATGCAGCGTACTGACTCGTACGTGAAATAGCGAGGGATGCAGCGCAACAAAGATATTGGACGTTTTGTGAAGCCATCAAATAAAAAAGCCCCGGGGTGCTTCCCCGAGGCTTTCAATTCAAAAAAAAGCCCCGGGCGGACTGAAAATGTCCACCCGGGGCTGAAAATTATGGTTTTGGCTTATGCCGCCGGATGGACGCTTCTAAAGCTAAAAAAGAAGCGTCGGCTGACAAACTCGCTTTTGATGTGTCGGTAATCCGGCATTGTGTTTGATTCTTTATTTAATTTGTTTGGATTAAGTATTATGATTATCTACTCTTTAAACGGCGTGACAACCAATGTCAAGCTTTCATTTTTATTGAAGAGGAGGCCATCGGTGGAGATTTACACCCACCAGCAGATCGATCGTGAATTGTGCGGCGAGCCGGTTGAAATGGCTGACGGATACTGCCTGGTGCGCCTGGCGGCGACGGCCTCCATGGTTACGGACAATTCCGGATTGATCCATGGGGGGTTTGTTTTTGGCGCAGCGGATTACGCGGCCATGCTTGCCGTCAATCATCCGAACGTGGTGCTTGGGGCAGCTAATGTTAAATTTTTAAACCCGGTGCAGGTAAATGACACAATTGTCGCCGAAGCGAAAATTCAACAGACAGAGGGAAAAAAGCGGTTGGTATCGGTCACTGTTTGGCGCGACGAGGAAAAGGTGTTTGAAGGGGAGTTCACCTGTTTCGTGCCGGACCGCCATGTCCTATCTCCGTCTTAATCTTACTCTTACTCCTGATCCTGCCCGTAAAAATTAAGAGCCGATGACGAGTGCGAGTGCGAGTACGAATCAAAAAATTGCTTGCTGCAGAAAAGCGGCTGCGCTGTTATAAAGCGCTCACGGGGAAATAAAGCTGCGCCAAGTCAATCAAAGCCTAAAGGAAAACATCACCCCAAGCCACGGGTCATTGCCGCCTGCCGCAGTGCATCGGATGGCATCTCCCAGGTTAAGATTGAGCGAAAGCTCATGGTCCCCCAGATTAAACCCGGAGTTCCAGCGCACATACTTGATCGCCAATTGGTCGGTAAAAGACGGGTAGGCATTTTTCGAGGCGTTTGAAGATGTCATTTTTTGGGTGGCAAATTGGGCCCCTAAATGGATATTTTCGTTAACTTCATAGCTGTTATCCGTCAGCCGCCGGACCTTTAGCTCGCCGGAGAGCATAATGCGCTGGGAGTAATCATTCAGAGTGCGTTCAACACGCATGACCGTATCTTTTAAGCCGGCAAAAAACGGAAATTGATCGAGGGCAAGCTGCATGACCGTGCTCACCTCAGGGGTTCGTTCATGGGACTGATAGGGGTCTGGGGCGAGATGGCGGCAGAAATTTTTCTGGCATTCGATGCGGCGGCGCTCATCCGCATCCAGCACATCCGAGACGCCAAGCCCCACCCCGAAGTTGACTGAAGAATTCATGCTTTTCGGAAAGAGATAGATGTGGGCGGCATCCGGTTTTGTCGGGGCAGGTTCTGCGTCAGCTGCGTAAGCGCTTACATGGCCGAGGAGAAGGAAAATGAGGAGCAATCGTCGGATGAACCATTTGTGGGTGAAACGGTTCATTGCATAAAGGCCTTTCGCCCTTTGATAACTACTCTAAAAATTTATGATTTATTTTAATTTTTATTTATCAGTACCAAGGGCATTTGTCAATGGCTTTTCCCGTTATTTCCCAGGAAATCGATAAAACCCATTTTGAATTTCCACGTAAAACGATTAGTTTTGTAAGTAAACGCCTTTAGCTCAGGAATAATTTTTCGCAGAGGGAAACCATGGTGGGGTTTAACGGGATTAATCATCTGGTCTTTGCCACGCGCGACATGAATATGACCATCCGCTACTGGCGGGATCTGTTGGGCTTGCGGCTAATTGCCGGCATCGGCGATCAAAACTACCGGCATTATTTTTTTGAGCTTTCTGAGCAGGATATGATCGCCTTTTTTGAATGGCCGGAGGTGCGCCCCGTGCCTGAAAAGGATCACGGCATGCCGGTGAGAGGCCCCTTTTCATTTGACCATTTATCCATAGCGGTCTCGACAGACGATGACCTCTGGGAGCTTATGGCGCGTCTGGATGCCGCCGGCTTCTGGGTTTCTGAAGTAATGGATCATGGGTTTATCCATTCGATTTATTCATTTGATCCCAATAATATTCCCATCGAATTCAGTGCACCGGTACATGGTGTCGATTTGCGGAAGCATCCGGCCATGAAAGATCGCCATCCGTCGGCGGCCGCAGCGGAAGGCCCTGACCCCCAGCCCGGTAAATGGCCGGCACCCGAAGGACCGGTTCCGGCAGAAGAAAGATTGATTTTTCCGGGTGAAGGCTTAGTTTTGTCAAAGCTGTCAAAGGAAGATTCGAATGAATAAACGAAAAAATATGAACCTAAATTTAGAATGAAATTTGTAATCAGAGGTATAAAGGAGATCGTATAATGAAACTTGTCGTGATTGGCGGGGTGGCCGGCGGTGCGACCGCCGCGGCGCGAGCCCGCCGGCTGAGCGAGGATGCTGAAATCGTTGTTTTTGAAAGAGGAGAATACATCTCTTTTGCCAACTGCGGATTGCCGTATTATATCGGCGAAGTAATCAAGGATCGGGACAATCTTCTGGTGACCACCGCCGATGCCTTCAATGCCCGCTATCACATCGACATCCGTTTATTTACGGAAGTAGCAGGCATTGACCGGAAAGCCAAAAAAGTTACCGTTAAAAACCATCAAACCGGGGAGACCTACACGGAAACCTATGATAAAATTATTCTTTCCCCGGGGGCAGAACCGGTCAGACCTCCCTTTCCCGGCGTGGAGGCGGATAATATTTTCAACCTGCGCAATATTCCGGATACGGATCGGATCAAGGCCTATGTGGATCAGCACAAGCCCAAAAGTGCAGTCGTCGTGGGCGGCGGATTTATCGGTCTGGAAATGGCTGAGAATTTGGTTTTCCGGGATGTCCAAACGACTATCATCGAGAAAATGGAGCAGGTGATGCCCTCGATGGATTATGAAATGGCGGGTTTGATGCACGCGCACCTGAAGGAAAAGGGGGTGGGGCTGGTATTAGGTGACGGCATTGAGGCGTTTGAGAAAAATAATGGCCGCATGATCGTTCGTACGGAAAAAGGCGAGACATTGGAATGCGATATGGCCATTCTCTCCATCGGCGTTAAACCGGAAAACCGCCTGGCCCGGGAAGCGGGCCTCGAAATCGGAGACCTGGGCGGCGTCAAGGTAGCTTCCACCATGCAGACCTCTGATCCGAATATATTCGCGGTGGGCGATGCGGTGGAGGTGACCGATTTTTTAACGGGTCATGCCACTACGACCCCGCTCGCCGGCCCGGCAAACAAGCAGGGCCGGATCGCAGCGGATAATGTCATGGGCCGGCGATCAATTTTTCGGGGGACGCTTGGCACTTCGGTGGTTAAAATTTTTGAGCAGACCGTGGCCTCCACCGGCGCAAATGAAAAAATGCTTCGCTGCTATGATATCCCGCATGTGGCCAGCTACAGCCATTCCGGCTCTCATGCCTCCTATTATCCGGGCGCCCAGATGATGGCGGTCAAGCTTTTGATTTCGCCTTCCACAGGTAAAATCCTGGGCGCTCAGATCGTCGGCGGAGAAGGCGTAGATAAACGGATCGATGTCCTGGCCACGGCGATTCACGGCTCCATGACGGTTTTCCAGCTTGAGGAACTGGAACTGGCCTACGCCCCGCCGTTTTCTTCAGCCAAGGATCCCGTCAATATTGCGGGCTTCGTTGGAGCCAATCTGCTTAAGGGCGATGCCCGGAAAATAAACTGGAATGAATTCAGCGCACTGGATCCCGAGAAAGACGTGTTAATCGACCTTCGCAACAAGGATGAACTCGAGGAGACCGGCGAGATCGAGGGCGCCCTTCACATTCCGCTCAATGAACTGCGGGATAACCTGCATAAACTGGATAAAAGCAAACGCTATATCCCATTCTGCGCTGTGGGCTTGCGCGGGTATGTGGCATATCGCATCCTTGCCCAGCAGGGATTTGACGCCTTGAACTTAAGCGGCGGATACAAAACGTTTCTCGGGGCAAAGGAGAAAATTATGAAGGAATCCCCCTACACCCCGATTTGGCGTGGGGAATAACCGGTATTATATTAGGATTAAATGATTTTGAAAATAAATCATATCCCTGAATTTGAACACATGTTTTTACCGAAGATGGCCTTAAACCAACTTCTGGGCGGAACTTTTAAAAAATCTAAAGGAGGATACAATGGCTCAGATTACCTTTAAAGGAAACCCGGTCAATACATCCGGCGATCTGCCGGAAGTAGGAGAAAAGGCCCCTGATTTCCTGCTGACAAAAACCGACTTAACAGACGTGACATTGGCTGATTTCAAGGGTAGAAAGCTCGTGTTAAACATTTTTATCAGCGTGGAAACGCCGGTTTGCGCGGAATCGGTCCGGCGGTTTAATCAGGAAATCACCAAATACGATAACACCGATGTCATATGCGTTTCCAGAGACCTTCCGTTTGCGCATGCGAGGTTTAACGCGGATGAGGGCGTGGAGAATGTGATCTCTACGACCGAACTCCGCAATTTGGACTTCGGCCGCGATTACGGACTGCGTATCCTTGATGGGCAGATGGCCGGTCTGCTGGCCCGGGCGCTGGTCGTCATTGACGAGGATGGCAAGATCATGCATACGGAACTGGTGCCGGAAATCGGGGAAGAACCGGATTATGATTCTGCCCTGCAGATTCTTTCCAGCGGCACGGTCGATCCGGATCTGAGCGATCAGGCCCGGAGTGCCAATGATCCGGAAGCGTGCACCAAAGCGCCGGAGTTTCCCGAGCACCACCGCTTTGAGGATGAGGATGATTCGTGTGATGACGGTCGCAGCGGCAAAATATAAAATATATCTTTTGCCAACTTGCTAATATTTGGACGGAAAGGAGCTTCATAGGATGGCCAAAAAAATTCTGATTGCGTTTGATGAATCCGAAAACTCTCAGCGCGCCGTGGATTTTGTGGGCGCCAATTTTGCCGGTGACTGTTCGGTCACCCTGTTTAATGTGCTGCTGGATACAGAAGCTATGTGCGCCATGGAGAGCCCGGAACTGACCCCGTATTTTAAGTCTGAACAAAGTGCATTCTGCTCGCTTGAGGACAAAAAAAAGGAAGTCGTCAACCAGGCGATGGAGCGGGGCCGGCGGTGTTTGATCGACTGCGGGTTTTCGCCGGACAGGGTGGAGACCAAATCAAAAGTCCGGGAAAAGGGTGTTGCCCGGGATATTATCAAAGAAATCCAAAACGGCAAGTACGACCTGGTGGTGCTCGGCAAGCAGGGGTTATCTGGCTTCAAGGAATTCTTTATGGGCAGCGTGCCCCAGAAGGTTGTCCACGGCGCGAAAAATGTGTCTATCCTATTAGTTGAGTAATATTGATCGGAGATCCGATATGCATGTGCTGGTTACCGGAAGTTCAGGGTTTGTAGGAAATCAGCTGGTTTCATTTCTGCTTGAAAACGGCTATGAGGTGACCGGCGTGGATCGAGCGCCGGCGAAAAAACCGATGACCAATGCCGGTCGGTTTATTGAGGCCGACACCACCCAGACCGGGGATTGGCAGGATGCCGTAAATGAAGCGGATGCGGTGATCAATCTGGCAGGGGTCAGCATTTTCAGGCGATGGACTGAAAATGCCAAAAAGCTGATCTATGACAGCCGGATATTGACTACCCGAAATATCGTTGCCGCGATGCCCGAAGGCAGAGAAACCGTGTTGTGCAGTACATCGGCGGTGGGTTTTTACGGCGCCCGCGGGGACGAAATCATCGATGAATCGGCTTCCGCCGGAGATGATTTTTTGGCCCACATCTCCATCGACTGGGAGGCAGAGGCGCGCAAAGCGGAAAAGAAAGGCACCCGGGTCGTTCTGGACAGGTTCGGGATCATCCTCGGAAAAGAGGGCGGCGCTTTGGGCTCGATGCTGCCGGCATTCCGGATGGGGGTCGGGGGGCCGTTGGGGAGCGGCAATCAATGG
>DATGCF010000039.1:0-15711 GCA_035312245.1 Desulfosalsimonadaceae bacterium | reverse complement strand
CTCTTGCTCAAGGGTGTCTACATAGGGCCCCAGGATAAACTGCTGGGAATCATAGATTTCCGCTGTCACCCGCAGACACTCATCCTTAATTTGTTGGTATTGTCGTCTTAAATCAAGCAGGGGAACCTTCATTCAATATCCTTTTGGCCAGGGCAAAATTTCAATTCCGGATCGGTGGCGATTGTTATCAAAAACAGTGGGCAGCATTACCGTTCATGGACAGCTGTCCCCACATAGGTGGTTTTAATCTCACAGAAAATGGGCGGTAAAACGCTTTGGTACTCATAGGTCTTGTTAATATCTTTAATACCGGTCACCCGGTCTCCGAACTTACTTTTTGCCGCGTCCCACAACAGCCCTTCGCCTTCAGTGCCTTCGACGATGATGCCCAGAATACATCGGGACTCGCCTTTGGCGGAAACAATCCCCAGCACATCATAATCCGTGGCGTCATACCGGGTGACGGTGTTGGTGGCATTAATACCCGGGTGGGCACTGCGATCGATATATTCCCAATACCCGGCACAACCGGAGACCATTAAAAGAGACACTGCGATGAATCCGATGATACAGAATTTCAGGACATGATTTTTCATAAGGCCTCCCTTTCCAAATAGTTAAAAATTTGACAATACCCCCCGATCCGGAGATTGTCCAGTGTATCAATGATATTTTGCCTTTTTTCGCGGCTTGCCATTTTTTTTCTGAGCGGCCGGAATTGGCGCACAATGGGTTTGGATAGCCGGATAGCCGAGCAGACTGTTGACCTCGCGGGTAAGCCCCACACCCACCCGAAGCTTCATATGATCCGGCAGCTCAATGATCGTTTCGGTTTTTTCAGGAATAATCAGATGGAGATACCCCTTGCATTGGCCGGGATATTTGTTCAGCACTTCATAAAGCCGGGTCAAGGCCTGCTTTTCAGAAACCCCGGTATCAACCTTCAAGTGGACACTGGCCGCCCATGTTTCTTCGGCTTTTTCAATCGGAATCAGGGTGTCCGCCAGAAGCTTCACCGACTGCTCATTCTTCTGCACCTGGCCCTGAACAAAAACCGGGACATCTTCCGCCAAAATATCCCGCACCCCGCTGTAAACGGACGGAAACACGGTTACCTCGACCGCGCCCTTCATGTCCTCAAGCTCCACAAAGGCCATATTCTCGCCCCGCTTGGTGGTGATAGTCTTTAGGCTCCGAATGATTCCGCCGATCCGTATCATTGATCCATCTACCACACCGTCTTCCTTTAATGCAATGGCATTGGTGGAGGCGAATTTTTCAATCAGGTCCTGGTACTCATCCAAAGGGTGGCCGGTAATGTAGAACCCGATGGCCTCTTTTTCAAGCTCAAGCTTTTTCCGCTTGTCCCACTCGGAGATATCGGGCATGACCGGCGGATTGATGGACTTCGCAGCCGGGCCGTTGCCGAAGAGCTGAAGCTGGGGGTCTGCCGCCTCCTTTTGAACTTTTTGCCCATAATCCAAGGCATCCTCCACAGCCGCCATCATCTGGGCCCGGCTATATCCGGTCGAATCAAATGCGCCGCATTGAATCAGGCTCTCCAACACCCGCTTGTTGACCTTCCGGATGTCAACCCGCTGGCAGAATTCGAACACATCCGAATAATGGCCGTCCGCGCGGGTGTTGATGATGGATTCGATGGCTGAATCGCCGACGTTTTTGACGGCTGCCAGACCAAAGCGGATAGCCTCTCCGGTCACGGTGAATTCGCGGTTGCTCTCGTTGATATCCGGCGGCAAGACCGGTATGTTCTGGTTCCGGCATTCGGCGATATACTTGACCACGTTATCGGAGTTGTTCATTTCACTGGTCAGGACCGCGGCCATGTATTCCACCGGAAAATGCGTCTTCAGATAGGCCGTCTGGTAGGCGATCATGGCATAGGCGGCGCTGTGAGACTTGTTAAACCCGTATCCGGCAAATTTTTCAATCAGCTCGAAAAGCTGTACCGCCTTGTCCTTGGGGATATTGTTGTGGGTCGCCCCCTCCACAAACCGCTCCCGCTCCTTTGCCAGCTTGTCGGCAATCTTTTTACCCATGGCTTTGCGAAGCCCGTCCGCTTCGGCCATGGAATAATCCGCCAGTTTGCCGGCGATTTTCATGACCTGCTCCTGGTAAAGGATCACGCCGTAGGTCTCCTCCAGGATCGATTCCAGCTCCGGCACCAGATATTCAACGGCTTTGCGGCCGTGCTTTCTCTCCACGAAATCATTGACCATCCCGGACTCAATCGGCCCGGGCCGATAAAGCGCCACCAGGGCGGTCACATCCGCGAACTTCTCGGGCTTTAACCGGATCATCAGATCCTTCATGCCGGTGCTTTCCAGCTGGAACACGCCGGTGGTGTCCCCGGCGGACAAAAGCCGGTAGGTATCCGCATCCGCTGTGTCCAGATTGATGAGATCCGGCGGGGTTTTGGCCTGATCCGCGATAATGCGAATGGTATCGGCCATGATGGTAAGGTTGCGAAGGCCCAGAAAGTCAAACTTGACCAGCCCGATCTTTTCCACCATGTTCATGTCGAACTGGGTCAGCACCTCCCCCTTTTTCCCGCGGTACAGGGGTAGGTATTCCACCAGGGGCTTGTCGCCGATCACCACGCCGGCCGCATGGGTTGAGACATGGCGATTCAAGCCCTCAAGCGATTTTGAAATTTCCAAAAGTTCGGCAAAATCCGGATTGGCATCCGCTTTTTCCGCCAGCCGGGGTTCTTTTTCAATCGCCTTTTCCAGGTTGATCTTGGGGTCTTCCGGCACGAGCTTGGCAATAGCATCCACTTCATTCAAGGGGACATCCAGGGCCCGGCCCACATCACGGATCACGGCGCGCGCCTTCATCTTCCCATAGGTAATGATCTGGGCCACATAATCCCCGCCGCCGTAGCGGTCCACCACATAGTGGAATACATCCTCCCGGCCATTTATGCAGAAATCCACGTCAATATCCGGCATGCTGATGCGGGCGGGATTTAAAAACCGCTCAAACAAAAGCCCGTGTTCCAGCGGATCGATATCCGTGATCCCCAGAGCATAGGCCACAAGGCTGCCGGCGGCAGATCCCCGCCCGGGCCCCACCGGAATATGCTTGTTCTTTGCATATTCAATGAAATCCGCCACAATTAAAAAGTAGCCGGGAAAGCCCATGTTGTTGATAACCGAGATTTCATAGTCCAGACGCTCTTTATAGGCCTTCTCATCGATGCCCGGATTTTTGGCGCGTATCCGCGAGAGCCGTTTTTCAAACCCGGCGCGGGTCTTTTCCTCAAAAATCTCGGCCTCGGACTGCTCGGCCTGAAGGTCAAAATGCGGGAAATGATGGGTGTCAAAATCAAATTCCACATGGCAGCGATCGGCGATTTTGGCGGTATTTTCAATGGCCCCGGGGTATTCGCCAAATGCCTGGATCATTTCTTCGGCGGATTTAAAATACAGCTCCTCGGTGCCGAACTTCAGGCGCTCGGTTTCATTAACGGTCTTTCCAGTCTGGATGCAGAGCAACACATCATGGGCCCGCACATCCTTCTGATCCAGGTAATGGCAGTCATTGGTGGCCACCAGGGGGATAGAGAGCCGTTGGCTCATATCCAGAAGCGCCTCGTTGACTTTGGCCTGTACATCAATCCCGTTGTTCTGGACTTCGAGGTAGAAATTGCCCTCGCCGAACAGCTGATTGAAAAATCGGGCCGCTTCATCCGCCTCATCCATACGGCCGGCCTGGATCAGGGACGGAATTTCGCCTTTCAGGCATGCGGACAACCCGATCAAGCCTTCTGAATATTTTTTTAAAATTTCCTTGTCGATACGCGGCTTATGGTAAAATCCCGTGAGGCTGGCCTGAGTGGCCAATTGGCAAAGGTTCTGATAGCCGGTCTGATTTTCCGCCAAAAGCACCAGGTGGGACATGCCCTTATGGTCCATCGGGGTCTTATCCTGCATGGTTCTTGGCGCCACATAGCATTCGCACCCGATAATCGGCTTTATACCCGCCTTATTCGCCTTTTCATAAAAATCGACTACCCCGAACATGGTCCCATGATCGGTAATCGCCACCGCCGGCATTTGATATTGTTTTACCCGATCAAGCAGTCGATCAATACGGATAGCCCCGTCCAACAGGCTGTATTCGGTATGCATATGCAGATGAACAAAATTTTGCCCTGGCTTAGTCATTACGATCCCTCATGGGCTTTTAGAGCAAGATTAAGAGTAAGAGTAAGATTAAGACGGTAAAATCAGTCAATACTGTAATTAGGCGATTCTTTGGTGATAATGACATCATGGGCGTGGCTTTCTTTCAGGCCGGCCGGGCTGATTTTGATAAACCGGGCCTTTTCCCGCAATTCTTCAATGGTGCGGCATCCCACATACCCCATGCCGGATTTTAACCCGCCGATCATCTGAAAAATATTTTCCGCCAAAGTACCCCGATACGGCACCCGGCCCACGATCCCTTCAGGCACCAGCTTGTCGTTGCTCTCTTCATCCGTTTGGTAGTAGCGGTCCTTGCTGCCCTGCTGCATTGCCTCCACCGAGCCCATGCCGCGATAGGCTTTATAGCTTCTGCCCTGAAAAATAATCTTTTCTCCCGGGCTTTCCTCGGTACCGGCAAACAGCCCGCCGATCATCACCGAATGGGCGCCGGCACCCAGGGCTTTGGCCAGATCCCCGGAATACTTCACCCCGCCGTCGGCAATCAAAGGGATGCCGGTTTTATTGGATATCGATCGGCAGTTCATAATGGCGGTCAGCTGCGGCACGCCGATGCCGGCCACAACCCGGGTGGTGCAGATCGAACCCGGCCCGATGCCCACCTTAACGCCGTCTACGCCGGCATTAATCAGATCCTCCGCGCCTTTGCCGGTGCCCACATTGCCCGCCACCAGGTCAACCTCCGGGAAATTACCCTTCAGGGTTTTAATGGCATTGATCACATTGGCGGAGTGGCCGTGGGAGGTGTCAATCACAATCACATCAGCGCCGGCCTGGATCAAGGCATCCGCCCGGGCCTCCATATCCTGGCCCACGCCGATGGCCGCCCCCACCCGCAGCCGGCCCAGACTGTCCTTACACGCATGCGGATATTTGCGGATTTTTTCAATGTCCTTGATGGTAATCAAACCAGTCAGCCGGCCCTCTTTATTGACGACCAGCAGTTTTTCAATCCGGTGCTGGTGCAAAAGCTTTTTGGACTCATCCAGGTCAATGCCCTCCATGACAGTCACGAGACCTTCCCTGGTCATTACCTCGGAGACCGCTTTTTCCAGATTGGTTTCAAACCGCAGATCCCGGTTGGTGACGATGCCGACCAACTTTTCCCCTTTGGTGACCGGCACGCCGGAAATATGGTACTGCTCCATCAGTTTTAAAACAACGCTGATCGGCGCGTCCGGATCAGTGGTCACCGGATCGATGATCATTCCGCTTTCCGATTTTTTGACGTGCTCAACTTCCTTGCACTGACTATTAATGCTCATATTCCGATGGACAAAGCCAATGCCGCCGGCCCGGGCCATGCTGATGGCGGTTCGGCCTTCAGTCACCGTATCCATGGCCGCGCTAACCAGGGGAATATTTAACTTCAGGTTCCGGGTTAACCGCGTGCTGGTATTTACTTCGCTGGGCAGCACATCCGAATAATTCGGCAGCAGCAGCACATCGTCAAAAGAATAGGCTTCTTCAGGTGGTATCTTGCTCATAATGCCTCCAAAAAATCCCTTTTGCCGGGCTATTTGTCAAATAGAGCGCTTGACACGCCAATAAATAGTATCATAATACAAAACAAATTTCCCGGCCAACGAAAATTAACCGACTGCTTAAATTTCGCCGGTGATGCCGGACAATGCCTAGCGGATGCCGATACACCGGAGAAGCAGCCATTTATATAAGTTATTTGACTGGTTGAACAACTCATGCTGATTCATATAAACTCCGAAACCCCGCAGAAACGCCTGATCAATAAAGCCGTGGAGGTATTAAACCAGGGCGGTATCATCGCCTATCCCACGGATACCTATTACGGTATCGGATGCGATATCATGAATAAAAAGGCGATCGAAAAAATCTACTGGCTCAAACAGCGCGACAAACGCGAACCGTTTAGCTTTGTGTGCTCGGACTTAAAAAATATCAGCCAATACGCCAAAGTGACCAATTATGCCTATAAGACCATGAAGCGCCTTTTGCCCGGGCCGTATACCTTTCTGCTCGAGGGCTCCAAGATGGTGCCCAAAATCATGCTGACCAAACGAAAAACCGTCGGCATTCGCGTGCCGGATCATCCCATCTGCATCCGGCTGGTTGAAGGGTTGGGCCACCCGATTATCTCCACCAGCGCCAGCCAGACAGACGGCGAAATCATCAATGACCCATCCCTTATTAATGATTACTTCGCGCCGCATCTGGACCTGGTGATCGACGGCGGCCCGGTTCCGGCCAATCCGTCTAGCATCATATCGCTGATTGACGATGAACCGGAAGTTATCCGGGAGGGCCGCGGTGATATCAGCGTCTTCGAGTAAACAACCGCCCCGCCGCTCCATAGCCGGACTAATAAAAAAACCGCTCTTTTTTCAGAACGGCAGATTTATAGGTATTAGCTATTAGGTATTAGGTGTTAGGTCTCAGAAAAAGAACACGATATTGCACATCCAAGTTACTGTCCCCATCGTAATACCTATTTTTCAGATACAAACTGGGCTCAAACACCAAAACCCAACAGCTAATACCTAATACCCAAAACCTACTTCCCCGGCTCATAGATATATCCGGGCGTCACCGACGTCATCTCCTGCATTGTGGCCTTGAGTTTGGCGGCTGCCATATCCATCAGGTACTCCACGATCGGCAGCTTTTTTTCCGGTGGATACACGCTTCTGATTTCGCCTTTAATCCCGCCCAGCCGGCCGGCCCATTCAATGGCATCCACCAGATTGCCAAGCCGATCCACCAGGCCGTGCTGCTTTGCGGTTTCACCTGAAAAAATCCGGCCGTCCGCGATTTTTCGGATGGCGTCCGGGGACTCGCCCCGGCCTTTGGCCACATCCTCGATAAACTGCGTATGGATGTTATCCGTAAACGCTTGGAGGAGTTCCCGCTCCTTCTCTGACAACTCCCGGACCGGGGAGGCGAGATCCTTGTATTTGCCGCTTTTGATCACGACCGGGCGCAGCCCGATTTTTTGCAACAGCTCCTGAAAATTGGTATAGCCCATAATCACCCCGATGCTCCCGGTGATGGTGCCCGGATTGGCCATGATCCGATCGGCTGCAGAGGCCACGTAATAGCCGCCGGAGGCGGCAATTGAGCCCAGGGAGGCGACCACCTTTTTTTCTTTCACCGTTTTCTCAACTTCCCGGTAAATTTCCTGGGCCGGTCCCACCGGACCGCCGGGAGAATTGATCCGGAGGACAATGGCCTTTATGCTTTCCTGCTCCCGGAAGGCCTTAATCTGTCCAATAATGCCCCGGGCATCGGTCATCATGCCCTCAATTTCAATCACCCCCACTTTTTCACCAAATCTGAATTCCCTTTTCTCCTTGTCAAGCAAGCCCATAATGGACGTCAATACCGTGGTAACGCCCACGATGGCGGCGAAAACGAGAATAAAAAACAGAAATGGATGTCTGCGGGAAAACATGGGTCTTTTAACCCCCTAACACGTATTTGAATCAACCGAAACGATAAGCAGCGTTTATTGCGTATACGAAGGCACTGAAGGAAAAAGGCGAATATAAATTTTAGGTGTCAGGTTTCAGGAAAAACGCTAAACCTATACTGGCACCTGAACACTGAGATTTGAACCCTAAACCCTAAACCGTAAACCTTGTACCGTTAAATTATTTATAAGGAAGGCAGAGGCAGCCGGCATAGCGGCTGCCTCATATTTGCTTGCTCATCCGGAAAACCGGCATGCGGTGTGGTTACACATCCTCTTCCGGATCTTTTTCCTGCGGTTCTTCGGGGTCGGACGCCGCCTGGCTGATATCGGTCTCTTCAGGTGCGTCAGCGGGAGCGGCAAAAGAGGTATCTTCAGCAACCGCTGGCTCGGCATCTTCAGCCGGCTCGCTGTCCGCCGCAGACGCGGCCGCTTCTTGCACCTCGGTTTCACCGCTATGTTCGGCATTAAATTTTTCCTGGAGATTCTCCTTCAGGATTTCACCCAGGCTCGACGGTGCCGGCTTCATTTGATTGACGTAGTCCTCAAGCATGGATTGATCATCTTCCATCTCGAGCTGCTTGATGGACAATCCGATGCGGCGATCCTCGGTATTGATATTGATCACCTTGGCGTTTAGGCTGTCACCAACATGGTACTGGCCCACCGGGGTTTTGATTTTCTCCTTGCTGATCTCGGAGACATGCACCAGCCCCTCGATACCCTCTTCAAGCTCCACAAAAATGCCGAAATCCGTAACATTGGTGATAGTGCCGCTGATTTCCGTACCCACCGGATACCGGTCAGCCACGGTTTTCCACGGATCCTCGGCCAGCTGCTTGATGCCCAGTGAAAACCGCTCATTGTCCTTGTCAATATCCAACACCTTGGCTTGTACGGTATCGCCTTTCTTGTATAACTCGGACGGATGCTTGATCCGCTTGGTCCAGGAAATATCGGAGATATGGACCAAGCCGTCGATGTCATCATCAATGCCGATGAACATACCGAAGTCCGTAATATTTTTAATCTTACCCTCAATGGTCGAGCCTACCGGGTACTTCTCGCTGATCACCTCCCACGGATTCGGCACGGTCTGCTTCATGCCGAGCGATATGCGCCGGCTTTCCGGCTTGATATCGAGCACCACGGCTTCCACTTCTTCGCCCACACTGACGATTTTAGAGGGATGCCGGACTTTTCGGGTCCAGGACATCTCGGACACGTGGATCAGTCCCTCGATCCCCTCTTCGACCTCGACAAAGGCGCCGTAATCGGCCAGACTGACTACCCGGCCGGTAACTTTGGTGCCCACGGGATATGTTTCTTCCGCAAAGGACCAGGGATCCGGCACCAGCTGTTTCATGCCGAGCGAAACCCGCTCGTTTTCCGAATCGAATGAAAGCACTTTCACCTTGATCGGATCACCGATGGCATAAAGTTCGGACGGGTGCTTGACCCGGCCCCAGGAAATATCGGTAATATGAAGAAGCCCGTCAACGCCGCCGAGATCCACAAATATCCCATATTCGGTAATATTTTTGACAACGCCCTCCATGACATTATTTTCTTCAATGGATGCCAGCGTAGCCGAGCGTTTGGCTTCCCGCTCCTCTTCAAGGATGGCGCGGCGGGAGAGCACGATATTATTGCGTTTCCGGTTGAATTTTAAAACCTTGAAGGAAAAGGTCTGCCCCACCATTTCATCCAGGTTCCGGATGGGCCGCAGGTCCGCCTGGGACCCGGGCAAAAAGGCCTGAACCCCCACATCAACGGAAAAACCGCCTTTCACCCGATTGGTAATGACGCCCTCGATGGTGCCGCCGGATTCGTAAACCTCCCGAATGGCTTCCCAGACTTTTACCTTGGCCGCCTTTTCTTTGGACAGGATGACGCGTTCCTCTTCTTCATCCCACCACTCCACCATGACCTCAACTTCATCATTTAAATTCACATCCAGATTGCCATGGTCGTCCCGGAATTCGTGAATAGGAATCTGGCCTTCGGATTTGTAGCCGACATCCACCAACACGTAATCCTTATCCATGGAGATGACGATGCCGTTTACCAACTCGCCTTCCTGAAACTGCTTCAGGCTCTCCTCGTACATCTCCATTAACTGGTCCATCCCGACTTCCGATGCGGTTTGCGGCTTATCAGCCGATTCCATAGCGGCCATTTCGTCGGGTGAAGTTTGCGCCGCCCGCTCGGTGTACTCCGCGTCAACCGGATCGGGCTGCTGGTTTTCAGAATTGTTCATAAAGTTGTCCATTGATGTTTTGTCCCCCTTTGCCATAGTCTCGTTCCCGCTGATATTCAGCAGGGTAATATAAATCTGTTTGTTTAACAGAGCTTATTTTAAAACTCAATGATTAATTTGATTGTTCCCAACACTGAAGCGCCTTTAGGCACGCGCTTTCTCCGACACCCTGATCATCATTTCCCTTACAACGGCCTCGACTGAAAGCTCAGTCGAATCCAGAATCAGGGCATCCGCCGCCGGTTTCAGCGGCGCCACATCTCTTGCCGCATCATTTTCATCCCGCTTTTTCATGTCCGCGGCCACCGCTTTTATCGACTGTTCGGATTTTTCCAAAAGCTCCTTATAGCGGCGCATGGCACGGGTATTGAGATCTGCGGTGAGGAAAAATTTGATATCCGCATCCGGAAACACCACGGTGCCCATATCCCGACCTTCGAACACCGCCCTTTTTTTCGCCCCCAGCTCACGCTGAATCCCCAAAAGGGCCTGTCTAACCACCGGCCGCGCGGAAACGGCGGAAGCCATCATGGACATCTCCGGGGTCCGGAGTTTATCCGAGATATCCGTATCCCCGGAAAAAAGCCGGGTACCAGCCTCGGTTTTCACCAGCTGAAGCTCAATGTTGGCGCATAAGCGCTCAAGGGCCGTATCGTCATCCGGGGCAACGCCGCTTCGCTTGGCCTCACAGGCAACGCCCCGATATAAGGAACCGGTATCCACATAGACATAGCCCAGCTTCTCCGCCAGGGTCCGGCTGACCGTGGTCTTTCCTGAGCCGGCCGGGCCGTCAATGGTAATAAGCAAATCCTTCATGCTTTCATATCCTGTCCCAGTTGGCGCATCACTTTTTTAAATGCATTCAGAAAACGGGTGTTCTCCTCCCGCGTGCCGACATTGACACGGATATACTGCGGATAACCGTAGGATACCATGGACCGGATAATCACGCCCTCCTTCAACATCTCCTGAAAAACCCGTTCCGCATCCTGCTTGACGTCAATCAGAAAAAAATTGGCCTGAGTTGGAAAGGCCGTAATGCCCAGCTCATTCAGGCTGCTTTGGAGAAAATCGAGTTCGGTGGCGACCAGGTCCAGGGTTTTCTGCAGAAATGCGTCATCTTCAAGCGCCCCAATGGCACCGGCCTGGGCCAGGGAACTGGTGTTAAACGGCTGCCTGACCCGATGAAGGAGGCTTGCCAGCGCCGGCGGCATAACCCCGTAACCGATCCGCACGCCGGCCAGCCCGTAGATTTTTGAAAATGTCCGCAGCACTGCGACCGGTGGGTTTTCGCCGATCATGGACAGCCCGTTTAGGCATTCCGAATCACGGGCAAACTCAATATAGGCCTCATCCAGCACCACGGTGACCGATTCGGGCAGTGTTTTCAAAAACGCCTCGAATTCAGTCTGCTTGATAAAGCTGCCCGTGGGGTTGTTCGGGTTATTAATAAAGAGCATCCGGGTTTTTTCAGTGACAGCGGCGCGCATGGTCTCCAGATCCACTGCAAGATCCTTTAATGGGACAAAAACCGGTTTGGCGCCCACGGCCTGGACCAGGATTTCATACATTAGAAATGAGGGGGCGGTCATAACCGCCTCATCGCCGGCCTGCAAAAGCGCCCGGGCGAGCATGCCGATCACGTCATCCGAGCCGTTTCCCAGAACCACGGTTTCGGGAAGAACGTCCAGCCGGCGGGCAAGCTTTTGGGTCAGATAATAGCCGCCGCCATCCGGATACCGATGCAGATGCTGCATCGCCGCCTGCATGGCCGAAACCGCTTTGGGGGAAGGCCCCAGGGGATTTTCGTTTGAGGCGAGCTTGATGGACCCTGAAATACCGTACTCACGTTCGAGTTCCTCGATGGGTTTACCCGGTTTATAGGGCTTTATGGATAGAATATATTCCGGAATCTTTAATTCCATGGATCGTTTTCCTGATATTGCCTCTTTAGTCTTCATTCTTAGGGCGGGTCTTCCACCGGCGATGCACCCAAAACCACTGCTCCGGATAGCGGCGGATCATGGTTTCCAGCACGCGGTTGTATTGCCGGGTATTCTCGAATACATCCCGGTTTTTATCGCCGGTCTCAATCAGCGGGATTTCAGGTCCGATCATCATGCGATAGGCATCTGCCTCCCGTACCAGAAATATCGGCACTACCGGCGCCCGCGTTTTCTGGGCGATCATTGCCAACCCCTTATTGGTGCAGGCAGATTGGCCGAAAAAATCGACAAATACTCCCGCCCGGCGGCCGCTATTCTGATCCAGCAGGATGCCGACCAATTCATTATCTTTAAGGCTCCTTAGGATCTTTCGCATGGCGTGCGCCTTGGAAAAAAGCCGGGCGCCCGAGCGCGTGCGAAAACGCTCAAAAAACTTATCCAGCGGGTTAAAATCCATCGGCCGATAGACCACGTTAATCGGATATCCCAGCATCCCCGCCGCATCCGCAAGCAGCTCCCAGGAGCCCAAATGCCCGGTGAGCACCAGCACGCCCCGGCCCTTGCGATGCGCCGCATGCAGGTTATGGACCCCGTCAAACCTTATGTGCCGTGGTATCTCTTTCGACGTAGCGCCATGCGACCAGCCGATCTCAAACAGAATCATAACGAGATTGGCAAATATCCGCCGGGCCATTTGCCGGATTTCGCTTGGGCTTTTTTCATATCCAAAAACATAAGTCAAATTATTTATCGCCACCTGCCGATGCCGGCGATCCAACCAAAACCACAGGCGGCCCAGGTGCCGGCTCAATTTTTCCGCTGTGTGACGCGGAATCAGCCCGATAATCCGAAATGCCCCTGAAATGAGGTGAAACAAAAACTGCTCCATTGCCATATAACTCAAAATTGATGGCTTCACAAAAAAAACCAAAATCTTTGTAATTCTTCATTCTCCCCAACAGCTACTAATTCCATTGCAATTAGTACAAATCCGAATAAAATTAAAGCCAATTATGAATTACCTAAACAGATTTAACGATGTTAACTCCAAAAATATTTTTTCCAAGGGGATTTTCAAGATGGCATCAGTTATCGTCTTAGGCGGCTGCGGGGCGGTGGGCAGCGTGGTCGTGCGCACGCTCAAGGATCAGGGCCTGTTCACATCGGTCTGTATCGGCGACATGAACATGGAACGGGCACAAGCCCTTACAAGGGAAATGGGACCGGAAAAAATATCGGCCGTTCAGGTGGATGCCGAAAATACAGACAGCGTCCGAAAAGCCATCACCGGCTTTGATCTGGTGATCAACTGTATCGGGCCCTTTTATAAAACCGTCAAAGGCATTCTGAAAACGGTAATTGAGGAAAAAATCAATTATGTGGATGTCTGCGATGATGTGGATGTCACCCTGGATATCCTGAAAATGGATCAAACGGCCAAAAAGGCTGATATCACAGCGGTGATCGGCATGGGCAGCTCACCCGGGGCCACCAACATCCTTGCCCGGTTTGCGGCGGAGACCCTGCTTGATGAAACCCATGCGGTGGATATCTACCACGCCCACGGCGGGGAGCCGATTGAGGGGGAAGGGGTGATCGGCCACCGGTTTCACTGCATGAAGATCGATATCCCCATGTACCTGGACGGACGGCTCCGGTATGTCAAATTCTTTGAGCCGGAGGGCAAGGCCCTTCGCACGACATTCGACTTTCCACTGCTTGGCGATCAAATTCCGGTCTATCCGTATCCCCACCCGGAGCAGGTCACCCTCCCCAAATATATCAATTTAAAGCAGGTGACCAACCGCGGCACGGTGCTGCCCAACGCATACTACGAACTGACCGAGGAACTATGCCGGTTAGGGCTTGATGATCACCGGCCGGTCTCGGTCAAAGGCCAGGACATTCTCCCCTATGATTTTGCCATTGCCTATATCATCCGGGAACGGGAGCGGATTTTAAAAGAAACCGGTTTCGGCAGCCAGCGCGGCTGCTGCTCGGTGGTGGCTAAAGGGCTAAAAAACGGCAAAACCGAAGAATACCGATTCCACATGGCATCCAAAAGCCAGGCCCTTGGGGAGGGCACCGGGATTCCGGCGGCCATGGGGGGAATTCTCATGCAGCAGGGCAAGATAATTCAAAAGGGGGTGCTGCCGCCGGAAGCCTGCATTGATCCGAATGATTTTATCCAACTGATTTCAACGGTGATGAAACTGGACCAGAAGGAAACGAATGACGATTCATTCGGCGGCGTTATCGTTCAGAAAGTTGATGAAAAGGGACAAATTGAGACGCTGAAGATTTGACCAAACCGCCCTACATACTCGCCATTGATCATGGCACATCCGGGATAAAAGCCGCCATTGTCTCGGTTTACGGCGAAATCATCGATTTTGAATTCGAAGCCACGCCCATCCATTACCTGCCCGGCGGCGGGGCGGAACAGGACCCCGCAGACTGGTGGCATGCCCTGATCACGGCGGCTTCGCGCCTGATCGGCAGAGAGCGCGTCAATTCCCAGGCGGTTTCCGCCATTGCCGTATCAAGCACTTTCTCTACCACAGTGGCCGTTGATAAAACCGGCCAGCCCCTGATGAACGCCCTGACATGGATGGATTCAAGGGGGGCGCCCTATGTTCAAAAACTGATGAAAGGCTTTCCCAGCATCGACGGCTACGGACTGAGAAAGATCCTTAAATGGCTGCCCAAAACCGGGGGCGGCCCCACCCTGTCCGGAAAAGATGACATCGCGCATGTGCTTTTCATCAAGCATGCCTATCCGCACATTTATGAAAAGACCCATTTGTTTCTGCCAAGCAAGGATTACCTGAACTTCCGGCTCACCGGCCGGTTTGCCGCCTCCTATGATTCCATGCAGCTTTTCTGGGTATCAGATATCCGGGATATCGATCATATCCAATACGACGACCGCCTGATCCGGGCCGCGGGCATTGACAGGGATAAACTGCCGGCCATGACCGCTTCCACGGAGACCCTGGGAAAACTTAAGCCCGAGGTCGCCCGGGAAATCGGTTTAAAATCAGATATCGATGTAATCGTCAGCTCCCCGGATCATCAGACCGCCTGTATCGGCTCCGGCGCGGTCACCGATTTTGCCGGCCATTTGTACATCGGCACCTCTTCCTGGGTCCAGGCGGTGGTGCCGTTTAAAAGAACCGATGTCTTCCATTCCATCGCCTCCTTTCCCACGGCCATCCCGGGCAGGTACCAGTCCGTAAATGAGCAGGACATGGCGGGCGGCTGCCTGGACATTTTGTGGAAGAATCTGTTATTCCATAAAAATCCGCTTTGTCAAAAGCCACCCGTAAATCCCTACAAACATTTGGATGCCATCGCTGAAACCGTACCGCCTGGCTGTGACAACCTGATTTTTCTGCCCTGGCTAAACGGCGAGCGTACGCCGGTTGATAATCCGGAGCTTCGCGGCGGATTCTACAATATGTCGAAAACCCATAACCAGAACCACCTCATCCGATCGGTGCTCGAAGGCGTGGCCTTTAATACCCGCTGGAGTCTCAAATATGTTGAACGGTTTATTCGAAAGAAGCTAATCCCCCTTAATTTTATCGGCGGCGGGGCCCAGTCGGATCTTTGGTGCCAGATTTTAGCGGATGTCTTAAACCGCGACATCCGGCAGGTGACACATCCCATGCAGGCCAATGCGCGGGGGGCGGCGTTTATCGCGGCAGTCGGGCTGGGCTATATCGATTTTTCCGATATCCCCGATCTTATCCGCTTTCGGCACACCTATCAGCCGCAGCCTGACAACCGGGAAACGTATGACCGGCTTTTTGCCGCATTCATCCCCAT
>DATGCF010000038.1:0-4114 GCA_035312245.1 Desulfosalsimonadaceae bacterium | reverse complement strand
AGGAGCTTCAGAATTACTCCAATGCCGGGGTGATCAATTTTTCCAATCCCCTGGATATGGGCGATATTTATGATCCGGAGCTATATGCCCATGTTTTCTATTCGGTGCTGCACAATGAAAACGTGGATGCCGCCGTCTATCTCACCCAATGGCCCACCATGCCGCGCGGCGAGGATGTGTTTACCAAAATGTTTAACACGGATATTTCCAAGGATGCCATCGGCGCCCTCCAGTCATCCGGAAAGCCCATGGGCGTCTGCCTTTATGGCGAGGCGGAGACCACGGTCAGAATCAAGCAGAACATCAATTTTCCCATGTTCGACAGTCCGGAGGAGGTGGTGAATGCACTGAAAATCCAAAAAAACTATTATGAACAGAAAAAGAAAGGCGCGCCTGCACCGCAGCTGCCATCGGATATGCGCATGGATGCCGCAGCGGACTGGCTCTCCGGAAAAAATGGGGAAATCGGCGAGGAGAGTCTGGAGTTGATGGCGCTGGCGGGTATTCAACCCCCCCGGTCCATGACGGCAGACTCAGCGGAAGGCGCGGTTTCGGCCGCGCAAACGATAGGCTATCCGGTGGTACTAAAGGTGATCTCTCCGGATGCCCTGCACAAGTCGGATGCCGGTGGCGTGCAGGTTAACATTCAATCGGACCAGGCGGTTAAAGATGCCTTTGCAGCTATCCAGGAGAATTTACGGGTCTATAGTCCGGATGCCCGATTTCAGGGAGTTCGGGTTATGGAGATGGTTAGAGACGGGCATGACATGTTTGTCGGCGGGAAAACAGACGCCTCGTTTGGCCCCATTGTCTATTTCGGGTTTGGCGGTATTTATATCGAAATTTTTCAGGATGTGAAAAATGTGCTTTGTCCGGCGCCGGCTGAAGAAATCGCCAAGAAGCTGAAACGGCTTAAGACCTATCCGATTTTAGCCGGCACACGGGGCGGTGGTGGCGGGGATATCCGTGCCTACGTCGATACGATAGCAAAAATTTCCCATCTGATGTATCAATTTCCCCGAATTCGGGAACTGGATATCAACCCCATCCGGGTGATGCCGGCGGGCAAGGGGGCTATCGCGCTGGATGCCAGAATGGCTATTGATTAATTTCATAAAAAAATTAAAATATTAACCTGAACACCTGAAGTAAGACATTAAGTATGCACCCGCCTATTCCTGAAGCACGATCCCAATGGGCAGGGACTCCCCGAAGATTTCGGTTTCATCCTGCTTTTCAAAGGAGATGACGCGGGTGATGGGCTCAATGTTATCAGTCATTTCATGCCGCCTCAGGTAATCAGCTACCTGTTCTTCAAGATCGGATGGAATGTCCCTTGCCCGGTCACCGGTTTTTCGGGCCATGAGGGACAGCGCTGAGCCAAAGGGTTTGGGATTTTTCCATTCCTTCTGCAGCAATTTTTTAATCCAGCCGGCCACCTCATCCGGGGGAATCACCCGGTCCACCGGCCCATAAAGCATCTCCCGGGCGCCGATGCGGGACAGGGCCCAGAAAAACTGGGGTTTAGTTTTTTTGGGGTGAAGTTCGGCAAACAGCTGCCGACCCAATTCGATTTTGTCCTTGACCATCAGGCGCTCGAGATTGGCTGCCGCCATCCAGAGTTCCAGGCGCTCCTGCGGTTCCAGGCGGACCCTGGCGTTTTTTTTAGGGAGCAAAAGCGGCCGGATATCCTGAAAAATCTGCCGCTGCTGTCCGGAATTTAATCCAGCCGCCACCCGGCGCCACATGATCCACCATTCCGCCTTGGCCTGGGCGTTCTTTTTAAATATCACCCCTGGTTTATAGAGTTTCCACAAGGACTTCATCCGCTGGCCGTCCATGCCGTCCCCGAGGCCGGGCCTCATGCAGAAGCCGATCAGATTCAGCCACCGGATTTCATGTTCCGGCGAGCTTTTCCTGGCCTCCGCCAGCCCCAACGCCCTATCCGCCAGCTGCCGAATAAATCCCAGGGGCCATTTCTCCTTGGGTCGCCCCACAATTTTGGCAATAGTCTTCATCACCCCGGAAACCTCGGCGGTCGCCGCATCTTTGGCAAAAGCCCGGTGAACCGCATGAATCGCCTGATCCACACGTTCGGCCTCAAAGACTTCGGTTTCCCCAACAGTTTGGGTCGTCTCCGTATCCCGGAGCTGAAACTGAAGCCGCCAACGGTGATTGCTGGAAAGCGAACGGCACCATAGCGCTAGCACCCCCATTTCCGTATATTCAGCTTCAATGGCCACCGGCAGGGTCTTCTTTTTGCCTTTCTGGCCGAACTGAATGACGGTCTGCAAGGGCGGCAAAGGCGTCAGTGTCTCGTCAATGGGCAGGACATCCCCGCACCGATCCCCTGACCGAAAGCTCGAACTGTAAAGCTCAAAACTCACCGGCTGATTGGTGAGCACTTCAAATTTCCTTTCTTCCGGCAAAGAAATCGTTGTCCCTTCATCCACGCCCCGCTCCACCAGGCAGATGGCGGCCTTTTCCGTTTTACCGTCATCGGTGGGGCGGGTAAATCCCAGATAATATGAGCGCGGGCTGCCGCTGCCCACGCGCACCCCCTTTCCGGTTTTGACCAGGCCGTAATAGGAGGCGCCCAATGCCACAGCCAGATCCGGGTTCGGATTTTCAAGGACCCGGGGGGCCTGTTGGTCATCTATATCAAACCAGTGGCGGATGGCCTCCCGGATCTTTTCCTGAACGAGCTGTGATTTAAGGGTCCCCCCATTAAAAAGGATTAAATCCGGAAACGCGGATCGCTCACCCAGGAAATGGTAAATATCCGCCTGGTGTTTTTCGAGAAACGTCCCGATATGCCGCGTAATGGCGGGTTCGGATTCATAGGGAAGCCCGAATTCGGAAATTCCCTTTTTTGTGGCTTGCTCTGCCCGTTCTGCGGGTTTGACCCGGGCGAAAAAACCTTCAAGCACGATTTTTTCAAGGGTTTTCCGATCAAGCTTGGCAGTGAGGGTGCCGGCGATCAGGCTGGTGCCCTCGCCCATCATGGTGATGGTCTCGGCATTGGTCCCCTGGTTTAAAATATTTTCTTTGGCCTGCCGGCATAAATGACAGAGGGTCTTCCAGCGCTCATTGGAAAGCGGCTGGGTGTTGTTAAACTGTTGTTCGACATAGCGGGCCAGCGCCAGATCAATGTTATCCCCTCCTAGGATAAGATGATCGCCAACGGCGATCCGCTCAAACCGCGGCGAGCCTTCGGTCTCCCGAAGAGTGATTAAGGTAAAATCCGTGGTGCCGCCGCCCACGTCGCAGACCAGGACCAGCTCCCCGGGCTGGATATGATCGCGCCAGTTTTTTTCATGCTTGATCAGCCAGCTGTAAAATGCTGCCAACGGCTCCTCAAGCAGGGTAACATGTTTGATGCCTGCCATATTGGCGGCTTCAATGGTAAGATCCCGGGCCACCTCGTCAAATGACGCGGGCACGGTAATCATGACCATCTGATTTTCCAGATACAGATCATCATTATCACCCTGCCGGCTGTTCCAGGCCAGGCGGATGTGCCTGAGATAGGCGGCAGTGGCTTCAATCGGCGAAATTTTCGGGATCTCTTCGCCTGCGCCCCATGGGAGAATCCGGGCGCGGCGGTCTGCCTGAGTGTGGCAGAGCCAGCTTTTGGCGGAGGAGACCAGGCGGGATGGGATTTTTGCGCCATGGTCCCGGGCCAGAGTGCCGACAAATTGGGGCTCATCCGTCTGCCAGGGCAGCTTGATCGCATCATCTGAAATATCGTATTTGCCGGGAAGGTAACAGAAGGAGGGCAGCACCGGCAGGGCGCTGACTTCTCCCAAACCGGTCAGCTGCTGAATTTTAAATAGCTTGATACCCCGGTTTTTGGATTCATCCGCTTCCAGGTCCACATAGGAGGCGGCGGAATTTGTTGTTCCCAGATCAATGCCGATGATATAGCGCTGTTCACCCGCCATAGGGTTATTCCTGCTCCCGGACGTTAAATTCGAGCTTCCACCGGTGGTCGCCTGTAACAGATGCGCACCAGAGCTCCAGGGTGCCGATTTCAGTGACTCTGACTTCCAAAGTTACCTGTATGGCGGTGCCACGCTCGCCGTCCAGTGTCGTCTCGATGGTGGTGATTTCC
>DATGCF010000037.1:0-4018 GCA_035312245.1 Desulfosalsimonadaceae bacterium | reverse complement strand
CCTGCTGCTGCCGGGAATTTTTGATGTCGTTTAGCTTCTGAATCAGCGGGATGAGTTCATGATAACACTCAGAAAGCTCAGTGCGTAGCGGCATCAGCCCGGCTAACTGATCCAGAATCAACAGGTGCTGGGATTCCTTGAGCAGCCGCTGGTGCTCGTGCTGGCCCGATATGGCGGCCAGGTTGTCCGTGACCGCGGAAAGCAGCTGCATGGTGGCGAGCCGGTCATTGATGTAAATTTTATGCCGGTTATGGCTGGATATAATCCGCCGGATCAAAAGCTCCTCTGGCTCGTCAAAGCCGTTTTCCGTCAGCACCCGGCGGGCCGGGCTGTTTTCCGGCAGATGAAACAGCGCCTCCAGTTCCGCGGTTTCCGCACCGGTCCGGATCATCTTGGCCGAGGCCCGGCTGCCCAAAAGCAGATTCACGGCATTGATAATAATCGATTTGCCCGCCCCGGTCTCGCCGCTCAGGATGGTGAGCCCGTCCGAAAACCGGATGGTCAGGTCATCAATGATGGCGAAATTTTTGATCGTCAGCTCACTGAGCATTTTGCTTCGGGTTTTTGGCCGGGGTGTTATCACATGTTAACTGCGGCAGAGGCGCCACTGACTGGATGACGCCTGAGAGCTTCTGCTCCAGCACGGCATAGGAGTAAAACCGGTTGGCCACATTATAGTTATGCTCGACCATGTGCCTGCGGTACATTTCATCCTTCAGCACCGTTTTGGCCTGCTCAATGGCCTTGGTATTGACATAGCCGTCGAGTTCAATCACCTGGAAGCCTTTGGGTTTGATGTCAATGGAATAGATGGAATAGGCGTTGACCACGATGGGCTTGCGATAATAAATCGCCTCCAGGAAGGCATTGCCGAATCCCTCAAAATTGGAGGGGTAGGTGACCAGATCCGCGTGGGGGTAAACGTCATTCAAGGTGTATATTTTTTCGCCCTTCTTGGTATAGCCGCGTTTCTCGTCGATCCGGCGGGAGATAAACAACGTCTCCACGTTCATGAGCTTGGAGTAGTCGCGGACCCGCTTTTCGTAGTCAAACCCCTCGTCCCCGGAGGCATGGGAGATGACCAGCTTCGCTTTAACACCCAGGCGGCTTACCAGTTCGATGGCAAGCTCGATGCCCTTGCGCTTGATGACCCGGGTGGGCTGCAGAATCAAGTATTCATCGTCTTTGATGCCAAAGGATTTCCGGACATCCGAGGCAAATTCATCCGGCGGGGGCGGCGGATTTTCAAAATCCATGACATTGGGGATGATGGTTGATGAAACCCCGGTTCGCAGCCCCAGCTGATTGTCCGCCGAGGAGTTGATGACCACGTGATGGATGGTCGGCAGATGCGGCGGAAATGCCATATTCAGGTATTCCCAGACGGAGTTCGTCAGAAAATGGGTACGCTCCCAGAAGAAGTCATGGTGATGGGCGATCACCGGCATGCCGGTTTCTGAGATGATCTCCGTGATGGCCAGGCCCAGCGGTATGTTTAACGGAATGGTAATCGCATTCTGAGGGATCAGGATATCAATGTCATGGGTCCGGATGAATTTGTAGAGTTCATCCTTTAGCTCTTCCGTCAGGGTGTGGATTTTTTTGGTGACCGAGCGTTTGCGCTGACGGTTGCCAAAGCAGTTCCGGAAGATAAACCGGATTTCCGGATTTTTAAAATGCGCCCTTTCGCACAAGTAGGAGCGCTGGGACGGGGTCTCGAGTTCCCCGGCAAAATAGAAGGATTTTATCCCTTGTTTTTCAAGGACTTTAGCCCATTTCAGGGTTTCCAGGGACACACCGTCGGTCCCCGCGATCCGGGTGGAAATAAATCCGGCGTGCACGGTGGTGGTGCAGAAGAAGCACTGGCAATTGTCCGGGTGAAAATTCAATTGGGGTTATTCTTTAAATATTTGTCGTTATTGGGCAAATAATTGACTCTGGGCGCCGGGTAGCTTATGATACTGAAATAGATATTATATGGGATATGGATAGATTGTCAAGCAAAGCGAATGGGCCGAATTTTTCAAAAACACACAGGTTCGGCGAACCGATGAATGGGAATAGCGGCCGGTCTTTTGACATCCAGGCCCGGGTGGGGCCCCTGTTTGCGCCCAAAAGTGCTGCCATCGTGGGCGGCTCCACCAGCGCCCGAAAGGCGGGCAATATTATCATTGACAACCTCAAGACCTTCGCGTTTAGAGGGCATATCTATCCGGTCAACCGATCCGGCGGCCTGGTCCAGGGGCTGCCGGCCTATCCCCGGCTAACGGATTGTCCGAAGCCGGTGGATATTGGGGTTCTGGCCGTGCCCTATCATCAGATAAACGCCATTATGCGGGATGCGGCGGATGCGGGCATCCGGCATGTGATCATCGTGTCCGGGGGGTTTTCCGATGCGGGCGAACGGGGAAAACAATTGGAACAGGAACTCGTGTCATTTTGCCGGGAAAACGATATCCGCCTGATGGGGCCGAACAGCATCGGGATCGTGGATACGGGATCGGGGTTCTGCACCAGTATCGGCACGCTGCCGGCCATGCAAAGGACCGGAATCTCCATCTTCGGGCAAAGCGGGACCTTTGCCACGGGTTTTGCCCTGGAAGAGATCACCGCCCGCAACCGGGGATTTGCCAAAATCGCGTGCATGGGCAACAAGGCGGATATTAATGAGTGCGATTTTCTGGAATTTCTGGCCCAGGATCCGGAGACCCGATCCATTGGGATGTATCTTGAAAGCGCAACCGACGGGGAACGGTTTTTTCAGGCGGCACATCTGGCCGCCTCAGAAAAACCCGTGGTGGCCATTAAGGCCGGCCGGACCGAGACCGGCGCCCGGGCCGCCGCGTCGCATACCGGGGCGCTGGCCGGCTCAGACGCCATTTATGATGCGGTTTTCCGCCAGACCGGCGTCCAGCGGACGCATGACCTGGTCGAGTTTTTCAATGTGCTTCGGGCGTTTGACCTGTGCCCGCTGCCGCGGGGCAACCGGATCGGCGTGGTTTCCATTACCGGTCTGGGCTGTGTCCTGTCGGCCGATGCCTGCGGCCTTTACGGGATGGCCCTTGCCGAGATCAGCGAAGCTACCCGTTCCCGGCTTAAGGCCCTGGTTCCGGAGTGGGCGCCGATCGGAAACCCCGCGGATATCTGGTCGACCATTGAGCAGCGGGGACCGTTTGCTGCCTACCGAGAGATGTGCGGGATTATGCTGTCCGATCCGCAGGTGGATATCCTGTTGCTGATTGTGGTGCTCCTTGACGAGGGCGTTTTTGATGCAGCAGAAGCCCTGGGCGAACTCCGCAAAACGTATCCGGATAAACCGGTGCTTGCCTGTCACCTGGGCGGCCGCAAAGTCCATCTGGAACAATTTGAACAGGATATGACCGTCATCGGCATTCCGGTCTACAACAGCCCGGAAATGGCGGTAAAATGCGCGTCGTATTTGTACCAGCGAACATCCTTTGAAACCGGTTTGAAAGAAAGTTAGTCTTTGGGATGAAAATGAACAGCAATAGCGGCACCGTATTCATCCGGGTGGTGATCCTCCTTCTCCTGGTACTGGCCGGCATATTCGGCGGCGCCCTGTTTTACGGCACCAAAACGGTCCATGACCTGTTTGAAAACAACCGGAAGCTCAAGCAGGCCATCGCCAATCTGACCCATACGGACCAGATCGGTTATGCCAAGGTGATCAATCAGGAAGAGGAAAACGGCACCCTGTATACCAAGCTTCGGTTTGTGGAGACCGCGCGGGATAACAAGCAGGAGCAGGTGCTTACACGGCAGTATACCATTAAGGGTGATGTGGTGCACTTTGATGCGCTCATCGTGACTTTTAATGATCAGATGGTGATGGGCGGCGGCAAGCGGGCCCTGTATTTGTGGCGCCGGGTTTACGGCGAGCATATGGCGCCTTCCGAGGGTTATCCCATAGAGGTGGCCTCCCGGGCCCCGGCCCGGTATGCGGATTTTTTGGATAATCTGCCGGTGGATGCGCAGGAGATGTTCTGGGATGCGGTCT
>DATGCF010000036.1:0-24942 GCA_035312245.1 Desulfosalsimonadaceae bacterium | reverse complement strand
GTCCGCGTGACCCGGACAGTCCACGTGCGCATAATGCCGGTTGTTCGTCTGGTACTCCACGTGCGCCGTGGCAATCGTGATCCCCCGCGCCTTCTCCTCCGGCGCCTTGTCGATCTTGTCAAATGCCACGTACTCGGCCATCCCCTTTAACCCGCAGTGCTTGGTGATCGCTGCGGTCAGCGTCGTCTTGCCATGGTCAATGTGGCCGATCGTCCCTACGTTCACATGCGGCTTTGTCCGCTCAAACTTCTTCTTTGACATCTTTGCTTCCTCCCCCTGACAGGGCTATTGGAGTCCTCCGATTATTGCCGCCAAAGATATTTCCTTCAGCACCCAATGCCGTGACACTTATAAAGTTATTTTGCCCATCCGATTCAGGAATGCAGATGGGCAAAATTTAAAATAAAATCAAATAAAACCTAACGGCTACCACCGATAATGGGCAAATGCCTTGTTGGCCTCTGCCATGCGGTGGGTGTCCTCCCGCTTTTTAACCGAAGCGCCCCGATGTTCCAGGGCATCCATGAGTTCACCGGCTACTTTGCGGGCCATGGTTTTCTCGGACCGCTTATTGGAATAAGCAATAATCCAGCGCAGGGCCAGGGCTGTGCGCCGCTTGGGGCGAATCTCCGTGGGCACCTGATAGGTGGACCCGCCGACCCGCCGGGACTTGACCTCAATCTGCGGCCGGATATGGTCCACGGCCTGCTCAAAGAGCTTGAGCGCATCGTCACCGCTTTTCTGCGCCATGAAATCAAGCGCATCGTAAATAATGCTCTGGGCGACGCTTTTTTTGCCATCCACCATGATATAATTGATAAACCGGGCCACCAGTTCGCTGTTATATTTCAAATCCGGCGGCTGTTTGCGTTCTGCGATTTCTCTACGTCTCGGCATAAGTTCTACACCATTTGCTCTGGTTAATATAAATCGTTACTTGGGCCGTTTGGAGCCATACTTGGACCGCCCCTGCTTCCGATCCGCCACGCCCAGGGTATCCAAAGTCCCCCGGACCACATGGTAACGGACACCGGGCAAATCCTTGACCCGGCCGCCGCGAACCAGCACTACAGAGTGCTCCTGCAAGTTATGGCCGATCCCGGGAATATAGGCGGAAACTTCCACTCCGGTTGTCAACCGCACCCTGGCAACTTTGCGCAGGGCCGAATTCGGCTTTTTGGGTGTGGCCGTATACACGCGGACGCAAACCCCCCGTTTCTGGGGAGAGCTTTGTAGTGCGGGAGCGGCCTTTTTCTGCTCTATCCGCTTCCGTCCTTTTCGAACCAGTTGATTAATTGTCGGCATAATTCTAATAAACCCCTATGCTACGCGAACATTTATTACCGAGTTAAAATATTTAATATTACCTTACAACTTTAACTCTGTCAAGATTTTTTGCTATCATTCGATTAATTCCTGTCGCCTTTTTATAATAAATGGCGCGCTCCATCCAATTAAGTCCCATAGGGCGCGGACTCCACTTCAATGTCCGGTCCGGCATACTCATCCCGCCCGGTTCCGGCCGGAATCAGACGGCCCATGATCACGTTCTCCTTTAAACCCTTAAGCCCGTCATAGGCCCCCTCAATGCTGGCATCTGTCAGCACCTTGGTGGTTTCCTGGAACGAGGCCGCAGAGATAAAGCTATCCGTTGAAAGCGAGGCCTTAGTAATGCCCAGAATAAGCGGCTCGGCCGTCGCCGGCGTGCCCCCCTGCTCGATAATGGCCCGGTTTACCTCTTCAAACCGGTGCTTGTCAACCTGCTCTTCGGGAATAAATTCGGTGTCCCCGATGGTCTGCACCCGGACCCGGCGCATCATCTGACGGATAATGACCTCAATGTGCTTGTCATTAATCCGCACGCCCTGAAGCCGGTAGACCTCCTGCACCCCGTTTAAGAGGTAGCGGGCCAGGGCCACCTCCCCCTGAATGGTCAGAATATCCTGCGGATTGGGACTTCCGCCAGTCAGCTGCTCACCGGCCTTGACAAAGTCGCCGTCATAAACATTGATGTGCCGCCCCCGCGGAATGAGGTATTCCTTTTTATCGCCGGCATCCACCGGTGTGACCGTAACCCTCTGTTTCCCCTTTTTCGGCGTTTTGGCCACCGAGACATACCCGTCGATTTCGGAAAGGAACGCAGTTTCCTTGGGTTTTCTGACTTCAAACAGTTCCGCCACCCGCGGCAGACCGCCGGTGATATCCTTGGTCTTGGTGGTTTCCCGGGGAAGCTTGCCGATGATATCCCCGGCCCTGACCTCGTCATTTTCCTCAACCATTAGAATGGTCTCAACCGGCAGGTTATAACGAGCGGCGCCGGAACCCGGAATATTAGCGGTTTTGCCCTCTTTATCCTTAATGGAAATCCGGGGCCGGGCATCCGCATCCTTGGATTCAACCACGGTGAGGCTTGATTTGCCGGTCACCGGGTCAACCTTTTCCTGCAATGTTTTTCCGATAGCGAGATCGCCGAATTTAACTTTTCCGGAAACCGCCGTAATAATCGGCGTGGTAAACGGATCCCAGGACGCCAGAAGCTGTCCCTGCTCCACTTTTTCGCCGTCTTTTACCGCCAATTCGGCACCGTAAATAACCGGAAAGCGTTCCAGTTCACGGCCGGAATCCGACACAATGGAAAATTCGCCACCGCGGCGGTTCATAACGATGGCCCGATTTTCCGAATTAACCGCCACGTTCAGGTTCCCAAATTTCACGGTGCCGCCGACCCGTGCCCGGATATCTGCCTGTTCCACCCGTCGACTGGCGGTTCCACCAATATGGAAGGTCCGCATGGTCAACTGGGTACCCGGTTCGCCGATGGACTGGGCCGCCATGATGCCAACGGTCTGGCCGACCTCCACCGGTCCGCCGTGGGATAGATCCCGGCCGTAGCACTTGGAGCATACCCCGTGTCGGGTTCGGCAGGTCAGCACGGAGCGAATCTTGATGCTGGTAACCCCAGACTCATTGATCCGGGCCACAGTGGATTCATCAATTTCATCGCCGGATTTAACCAAGACCTCCTCGGTGAATGGATCCACCACATCCTCAAGCGCCGTACGCCCGAGCACGCGCTCGGACAGCGGCTGAATGACTTCACCGCCTTCCAGCAGCGCCTCGACCTCGATACCCAGCACGGTCCCGCAGTCAAATTCAGACACCGTGCAATCCTGGGCCACATCCGCCAGCCGGCGGGTCAGGTAACCGGAGTTGGCGGTTTTAAGCGCTGTATCCGCAAGCCCCTTTCGGGCCCCGTGGGTGGAGATGAAGTACTGCAAAACGGAAAGCCCTTCCCGGAAATTCGCCGTAATCGGGGTTTCAATGATCTCACCGGATGGCTTTGCCATCAGCCCCCGCATACCCGCCAGCTGCCGCATCTGATCCCTGCTGCCCCGGGCGCCGGAGTCGGCCATGGTAAAAATTGAGTTCACCACGTCACTGCCATCAGACGACATCCGGTCTGCCAGCCGCTTATCCAGTTCGCCTTCATTTGCATCCGCCGCCCGCGCAAAATGCGGCGTCTGCATGGCATCCATCATTTCATCGGCAATTTCGTCCGTGGCCTTGGCCCAGATATCGACCACCTTGTTATATTTTTCCCCCTGGGTGATAAGCCCCTCCGTATACTGGCGGTTGATCTCGGTCACCTCTTTTTCGGCCCGGTTTATGACATCCCACTTGGTATCCGGGATGATCATATCGTCGATCCCGATGGACAGCCCGCCGTAGGTGGACATCTTATAGCCGATGTCTTTTAGCTGATCCGCCAGAATCACCGTGGCCTTGGGCCCTTTATGCCGATAAGTATAATCCACGAGTTCCCGAAGCCCCTTTTTATTCAAAACCTTGTTGACCATCTCAAAGGGGATTTCAGACCGCCGCTCGATTACCTGAAATAGATGGTATTTCCCGCCGGAGTAGATCATCTGGCTGACTTCATCTTCATTTAAAGAAAATACCGTGTTTGCATCCTGGTCACTGATCTGAAAAATTTCCTGAAACTCTTCTTTTTCCAGCAGTCCGATGTTGCCGTTATAGGTTTTGTCAAACGCCTCGGAATACTGGTGCACAAGGTCTTTAAACGACTGGCCGTCCTCTATGGCGTCGGCCACTCCCTCAACCGTCTCTTTGGCAGAGACCATGATATGCCGCAGCACCAGGCTCTCGCCTTTGGGCACCAGCTCCCACAGCAGCACGCGGCCCACAGTGGTGTCGTAGCGATTTTTGTTGATCCGCACCTGCACCTTGGCGTGCAGATCCACACTGCCGGCATCATAGGCAGAGCGCACCTCGCCCGGGTCGGAAAACCGCATCCCATCGCCCTTTACGCCGGCGACCCCGAAGGTCATGTAGTAAATCCCCAGAACGATATCCTGGGTCGGTACAATGATCGGCTCGCCGTTAGCCGGGGACAGAATATTATTCGAAGCCAGCATGAGCACGCGGGCTTCGATCTGGGCCTCAAGGGAGAGCGGAATATGAACCGCCATCTGGTCCCCGTCAAAGTCCGCGTTAAATGCGGTACAGACCAGGGGATGAAGCTGAATGGCTTTTCCCTCGATAAGCACCGGTTCAAAGGCCTGGATACCCAGACGATGAAGCGTAGGCGCCCGGTTTAACATGACCGGATATTCCTTCACCACTTCATCCAGGGTATCCCAGACTTCCGGACTTTTTTGCTCCACCCATTTCTTGGCGCTTTTCACATTGGTGACAATCCCCTTTTCCTCCAACCGGTGGTAAATAAAGGGTTTAAAAAGCTCAAGCGCCATCTGCTTGGGAATACCGCACTGGTGCAGCCGAAGATTCGGGCCGATACTGATAACCGAGCGGCCGGAGTAGTCGACCCGTTTGCCCAGCAAATTCTGACGGAATCGGCCCTGCTTGCCTTTGAGCGTCTCGCTCAGAGATTTCAGGGGCCGCTTGTTGGAGCCGGTCACCACCCGGCCCTGCCGGCCGTTGTCAATCAAGACATCCACCGACTCCTGAAGCATCCGCTTTTCATTACGGACGATGATATCCGGGGCATTTAAATCCATGAGGCGCTTTAACCGGTTATTCCGGTTGATGACCCGCCGGTACAGATCGTTTAAGTCGGAGGTAGCAAACCGCCCGCCCTCAAGGGGCACCAAGGGCCGAAGCTCAGGCGGCAGTACGGGGATCGCCTCCAGGATCATCCATTCCGGGTCCAGCCCTGACTGGCGGAAGGCTTCGACCACCTTCAACCGCTTGGCCAGTTTTTTCCGTTTGGCCTCGGAGCCGGTGCTCTGGAGTTCCTCCCGCAGCTCGTTGTACAGCGCGGTAATGTCCACCCGGCTAAGCAGTTCCTTAATCGCCTCCGCGCCGGTGCCGGCTTCAAACTTGTTGCCATAGAGCTCCAGGGCTTCCCGGTATTTGTCCTCAGAGAGCAGCTGCAGCCGCGTCAGACCGGTCTCCTTTGGATCAATGACGATGTAATTATCGAAGTAGATGACCTTTTCCAGGGATTTGAGGGTCAAATCCAGGAGGTTGCCGATCTTGCTGGGCAGGCTCTTTAAGTACCAGATATGTGAGACCGGGCAGGCCAGATCGATATGCGCCATCCGCTCCCGGCGCACCTTGGACTGGATGACCTCCACCCCGCATTTTTCACAGATAACGCCGCGGTGCTTCATGCGCTTGTATTTGCCGCAGTTGCACTCGTAGTCCTTGGTGGGCCCGAAGATTTTGGCGCAGAAAAGCCCGTCGCGCTCCGGCTTAAATGTCCGGTAGTTGATGGTTTCCGGCTTCTTGATCTCCCCGTATGACCAGCTGCGGATCAGCTCCGGCGAGGATAGAGAGAGCTGGACGCCTTTATAAAGTCTTGGGTTTTTTGGCTTTATGAAAAAATCGTATAGTGTTTCCAATATAACTCTCCTTATTCCTTGTCCTCAATAAGGTTAATATCGAGTCCAAGACTCTGCAGTTCTTTGGTCAGCACCCGGAAGGATTCGGGCAGCCCGGGTTCAAACACATTCTGACCTTTTACAATTTTTTCATACATCCGGGTCCGGCCCGCCATATCATCGGATTTGACGGTGAGAAACTCCTGGAGCGCATGGGCGGCCCCGTAGGCCTCCATGGCCCAAACTTCCATTTCACCCAGACGCTGGCCGCCAAACTGCGCCTTTCCGCCGAGCGGCTGCTGAGTCACAAGCGAATAAGGTCCAATCGAACGGGCATGCAGTTTATCATCAACCAAATGATGCAGTTTGAGCATATACATAATACCCACGGTAATTTTGCCGTCAAAGGGCTCACCGGTGCGGCCGTCAAAAAGTGTTGCCTGACCGGTCTGATTGAGGCCCGCCTCGCTTAAAAGCGATTTAATTTCCTCTTCACGCGCCCCGTCAAAAACCGGCGTGTTCATATGAATCCCCTCGGTATAATTGCCGGCAAATTCAAGCAGCGAGGCCTCAGGCATCTCATCCAAATCCTTCCGGGCAGCCTCGGTTGAAAATACGGTCTTGAATTTTTCCCGGAGCTCTTCGGTTTTGGCGGCTTTCATCAGTTCATTAACCTGATCGCCCAGGCCGCTGGCCGCCCGGCCGAGATGGATCTCCAGGATCTGGCCAACGTTCATCCGGGATGGCACGCCCAGGGGATTTAGCACCATGTCCACGGCCCGGCCGTCCTCGAAATACGGCAGATCCTCTTCCGGCAGAAGCCTTGAGACCACGCCTTTGTTCCCGTGCCGGCCGGCCATCTTATCGCCCACCGAAAGTTTGCGCTTCATGGCCACATAGATTTTGATCATCTTGATAACACCCGGCGGCAGGTCATCGCCCCGTTCAATGGCGCTCACCTGATTGTCAAACGCCTGGCGGGCCATTTCAACCTGCTCCCGATATTTTGACACCACCTCCTGAACCTTTTCATTGGCTTTGGCATCTTTTAAGCTCAGAGATTCAAATTTGGCCAGGGGCACCTCTGACAGCTGCTGCGGGTCGATCCGGGTATCCTTGGGATAAAGCACCTTTTTCCCGTCCGTAAAATCCGCGGATAGCTGTTTGCCAGAGATCATATTACCGATCTCTCGCCTGGCGGTCTCAACGATAATGCTGATCTCATCATCCCGGTCTTTTTCCAGAAGCGCGATCTCTTCGTTCTCAATGGAGCGGGACCGATCATCCTTGTCCACCCCGCGGCGGGAAAACACCTTGGCGTCGATCACAATGCCGCTCACCCCGGGCGGCACCCGGAGCGAGGTGTCTTTTACCTCGCCCGCCTTTTCGCCGAATATGGCGCGAAGCAGCTTTTCTTCGGGTGAGAGCTGGGTTTCGCCCTTAGGCGTCACTTTGCCGACCAGGATATCCCCGGGGCCGATTTCCGCGCCGAGGCGAATAATGCCGCAATCATCCAAGTCCCTTAGGGCCTCTTCGCCCACATTGGGAATATCCCGGGTGATTTCCTCTTTGCCCAGCTTGGTATCCCGGGCAAGGACTTCAAATTCTTCAATATGTACCGATGAGAACACCCCGTCTTTGACCAGGCGCTCGCTCACCAAAATCGAGTCCTCAAAGTTGAATCCGCCCCAGGGCATAAATGCCACCGTCACGTTCTTGCCCAAGGCCAATTCCCCCTGATCCGTGGCCGGTCCGTCGGCGATGATATCGCCGGCATTAACCCAGTCGCCCATCCGCACGATGGGACGCTGGTTGAAACTGGTATTCTGATTGGACCGAACGAACTTGGACAGGTTGTATATGCTCACCCCTTTATCACTGGGATCGCCGGAAGGCTCATGCTTTAAAACGATCCGGGCGGCATCCACATTAGCCACCCGGCCGGCCCGTTTGGCGACAATGGCCACACCGGAATCCCTTGCCACAACACCTTCATTGCCGGTGCCCACCAGCGGGGCACTGGTTTGCAGAAGCGGCACGGACTGACGCATCATGTTCGATCCCATCAGTGCCCGGTTGGCATCGTCATTTTCCAGAAACGGGATCAACGAAGCAGAAGCGCTGACGAGCTGATTGGGGGAAATATCCATCAGCTCAATCTGATCGCGGCCGATCTGCATGAACTCGCCTTCCACCCGGGAGATAACCAAAGGATTGACGAACTCGTTCTTTTCATTTACCGGGGCATTGGCCTGGGCGATGGGGTGATCCTGCTCCTCGAATGCGGAGAGCATCCGGATCTCATCGGTCACGGTAGCGTTTTTCACCACCCGGTAGGGGGTTTCGATAAACCCATATTCATTGACCCGGGCATAGGTAGAAAGCGATACGATCAATCCGATGTTCGGACCTTCCGGTGTCTCAATCGGGCAAATCCGACCGTAATGGGACGGATGAACGTCGCGCACCTCAAAACCGGCGCGATCCCGGGTCAAGCCCCCGGGGCCTAATGCGGAAAGCCGCCTTTTATGGGTTGTTTCAGACAACGGATTGGTCTGATCCAAAAACTGGGAGAGCTGACTGGTGCCGAAAAATTCCTTGACCACCGCTGAGACCGGTTTGGGATTAACCAGGTCATTGGGCATCATGGCATCGACTTCCTGCATGCTCATCCGCTCCTTGATGGCCCGCTCCATTCGGACCAGCCCGATCCGATACTGATTCTCCAGAAGTTCGCCCACTGCACGGACGCGGCGGTTGCCGAGATGGTCAATGTCATCTACCGGGCCCTGCGTATCTCTTAATTCCACCAGGGTCTTAGCGGTCAGCAGAATATCTTCTTTTCTCAGGATTCTTATATCAATCGGCGTTTCAATGCCCAGCCGGTGGTTGATCTTTAACCGGCCGACACTGGATAAATCATAATAGGCGGTCTTGAAAAACAGATGATCGATGAACTCCTGGGCCACCTCAGGCGTCGCCGGATTACCGGGCCGGAGTCGCCGGTAGATATCCAGCAGCGCCTCCTCCTTGGCCTCCACCTTATCAACCACCAGGGTCTTCTGGATGGCATTGCTGGCATAGGGCCCTTCCATGAAAAGCACATCAAACTCTTCAATGCCGGCATCCCGAAGCTGTTCCAGCAGCTTCTCATCCAGGGCGTCATTGGATTTGGCGATGATCTCACCGGTTTGGGGGGCCTCGATGTCCGCGGCGATCACCCGGCCGGCCAGATCTTCGTGGGTCATGGGGATTAGTTCCACGCCGGCCGCCTGGAGCTCTCGAACAGCACGCTTGGTAAACATCCGGCCTTTTCGGATGGCCACTTCTCCGGTCTCCGGATTGATGACATCCGCAGTGGGGCGCTGGCCCTTGAGAAAATCAAAGTTGAGCTCGCGCAAAAACTTTTTATTTTTAATATAGACTTTTTCTTTGCTGTAAAAATAGGACAGAATATCATCATCCGAAAACCCGAGCGCCTTGAACAAGAGGGTTACCGGAAATTTGCGCCGCCGGTCGATCCGGATGTGGACGATGTCCTTAGGATCGATTTCCATGTCGATCCAGGAGCCACGCACCGGAATAATGCGCGCAGTATAGATAATCTTGCCGCTGGAATGGGTCCGTCCCTTATCATGGTCGAAAAACACGCCGGAAGAGCGATGAAGCTGGCTGACAACTGCCCGCTCCGTTCCGTTAATGATGAACGTGCCCTTCTCAGTCATCAGCGGCAGGGTGCCGAAATAAATCTCCTGCTCCTTGATATCCCGGATATTGGGCACACCAGAACCTTTATCCACATCATAGACCACCAGCCTAACCCGGATACGCAGGGCGATTTCATAGGTCATTCCGCGGTTAACGCATTCATTGACCGAATGTTTCACTTCGCCGAAATGATAGGAGACGAACTCCAGGGATGCGGTGCCGGTAAAATCCTTGATGGGAAAAACGGAATTAAAGACTGCCTGCAGCCCGATATCCTGCCGCGCTTCCGGGGTCACATCCATCTGCAAAAAGCGCTGATATGACTCACGCTGCATCCCGATCAAATCCGGGATATTGACAATGGATTTGATCTGACCGAAACTTTTTCTAATGCGTTTATATTTCGGCGGATTCTCTGTCATAATCTCTCCAAAAAAGTATCAACAAATATGAAACACAGCCGCCCGGAAACACTCCGGGCGTCCGTGTCACACGATCAGAATATGCAATAAGCAGGGCTATTTGACTTCGACGCTAGCGCCGGCCCCTTCAAGTTGCTCTTTGATTTTATCGGCATCTTCTTTGACAATGCCCTCTTTGACCGGCTTGGGCGCCTCTTCTACCAGCGCTTTGGCTTCTTTCAGGCCTAATCCGGTAATGGCCCGCACCTCTTTAATGACCTGGATTTTCTTGTCTCCGGCACCGGTCAGAATCACATCAAATTCGGTCTTTTCTTCTTCAGCCGGAGCCGCCTCGCCACCGCCGGCTGCCGGGGCACCGGCCATCGCGACC
Source organism: Desulfosalsimonadaceae bacterium (assembly GCA_035312245.1). Lineage (GTDB taxonomy): Bacteria > Desulfobacterota > Desulfobacteria > Desulfobacterales > Desulfosalsimonadaceae > M55B175. The sequence continues at coordinate 14,578 of DATGCF010000036.1, read as the reverse complement.
GGAGCAGCGGCGGAAACACCGAATTTTTCTTCCAGTTCCTTGATCAGCTCTGAAAGCTCCAGAACTGACATGTTCGCGATGAATTCAATAACATCATCTTTGCTTATATCTGCCATGGGTTTTCCTCCAAACTGTATTTCTAATCTTTCGAATATATAATGTTAATTTGACGGTATCTTTCTCATTTATTGCTATGCCGCTTCCTTCTGATCCTTAATCGCCTGCAGAGCATACACAAGCCGCTCGGGCACATTGTTCAGCGCTCTGACCAGGCCAGTCGGCACGGCATTCATGGCCGAGAGCACCTGGCTTAACAAGACCTCGCGCGACGGCATGTCTGAGAGGCTTTTAACGGCATTAAAATCCAATGTCTTGCCGCCCATGACGCCGCCCTTGATCTCAAGCTTTTCATTGTCCTTGGCGAAATTGAGCAAGGCCTTGGCCGGCTTGACCGGATCATCGTAGCCCAACGCGATGGCAGTCGGACCCTGAAAATGATCCGTCATCAGCGCGACATCCGTATTTTCAGCCGCCCGTTTCAGCAATCGGTTCTTAACCACCTGGTATTCAACCTCGGCTTCGCCCAGCTTACGCCGCAGCTCATTCATCTTGACGACGTTTAAGCCCTTATAGTCTGTGGCAATAATGATCGCCGAGCGAGAGAATTTTTCCGCCAGTTCATCGACGAGCTTTTTCTTGTCTTCAAACCGCAAACTAAAAACACCCCCTTTCTGATGCTGTAAAAACCAGAGGTGTCCACAGTATCAGAACACCTGCCTCGGTAGGCCGGGGCCCCATGCCCCGATTAAACACGACAAAAACGCGCGAACCTACGGTCTTTGACAGACAATTTAATATATTTAGATAGCTATCTATTTTACCACATCTTTAACGTACGTCGGATCCACCTTAAAGCTCGGGCCCATGGTGGTGGAAATGGCGATACTTCGAACATACGTGCCTTTACTGGCGGCCGGTTTCATCCGGATCAGGGTATCGATGAAGGTTGCAATGTTCTCCTGGATCTTGTCCGGGCCGAAAGAGACTTTGCCCATGGGTGCATGTACGATACCGCCTTTTTCCACGCGGAAATCGATTTTACCGGCCTTGAGTTCATTGATGGCTTTCTCCAGATCAAAGGTGACGGTGCCGGTCTTGGCATTCGGCATCATGCCGCGCGGGCCTAAGATTTTTCCGATTTTTCCGACCGAGCCCATCATGTCCGGTGTGGCCACGGCCTTATCAAATTCGAGCCAGCCGTTTTTGATCTGTTCGACCAGTTCTTCCCCGCCGACGTAATCCGCGCCGGCCTCGCGCGCCTCTTTTTCCTTTTCGCCCTTGGCAAACACCAGCACGCGGACTTCCTTGCCAATCCCTTGCGGCAAAACCACAGAGCCGCGAACCATTTGATCTGCATGCCGCGGATCCACCCCAAGCTTAACGGCAATATCCACCGTTTCATCAAACTTGGCAAATGAAGCGTTCAGGGCCCCTTCTATGGCTTCCGGGAACGTGAACCGCTGGTCAGGCTCAATATTGGCCTTTACATTCCTATATTTTTTTCCATGTTTATGCATGATCCCGTCTGACTCCTTTTCGCCGGTTAAACAACCTCAAGTCCCATGCTTCTGGCTGTTCCCTCAATAATTTTAAGGGCGCTTTCCATATCGACGGCATTCAAGTCCGGCATTTTCTGCTTGGCAATTTCCTCTACCTGGTCCCGGGTGACCTTGCCGACCTTTTCCGCCTTTGGATCCCCGGCGCCCTTGGCGATTCCCGCTGCTTTTTTTAGCAAAACAGCCGCAGGTGGGGTTTTGGTAATGAACGTAAAGGATTTATCCTGATAAACCGTCAGAACAACAGGTATAATCATCCCCTCGTCATTGGCTGTCCGAGCGTTAAACGCCTTGCAGAAATCCATGATGTTAACGCCGTGCTGACCCAGCGCCGGGCCAATCGGGGGGGATGGATTCGCCTTGCCGGCTTGTACCTGTAGTTTGACCTGTGCGATTACTTTTTTCGCCATGTCAATTATACTCCTATATTACCCACTTAACTTTTGGAGACTTGTACAAAGTCCAGTTCAACAGGGGTTGATCGGCCGAAAATACTGACCAAGACCTTGACCTTGCCTTTCTCCGGGTTAACTTCCTCAACAGTGCCGTTGAAATTGGTAAACGGGCCATCAATCACGCGGATCTCATCGCCGGGCTCAAAATAGTATTTGGGCTGGGGATGGGCTTTGCCCTCTTCCATGCGGCTTAAAATCTGCTGGGCTTCCTGATCGCTGATAGCCACCGGCTTTTCCCGGCCGCCGAGAAATCCCGTCACCTTGGCCGTGGAGGTCACCAGATGCCAAGTTTCCTCGTCAAGCTCCATCTGGATCAGAATATATCCCGGATAGAATTTACGGTTCGAGGTTTTCCGCTTGCCTTTGACCAGTTCCACCACCTGCTCGGTCGGCACAACCACCTCGCCGAACTTATCCGCAAACCCCGAGGCGGCAATCCGCTCCTCCAGGTTCTTTTTCACCTTGGCTTCAAATCCGGAATATACATGAATTATGTACCACTTCAGCGCCATTCGGCCCACTCACCCTTGTTATAGAATCACCCGTATAATACTGGACAGCCCGATATCTACGAGGCCGAGAAACAGCGCGATCACAAAGACAAAAACAATCACCACCACGGTTGAGCCGATAGTTTGTTTCCGCGTCGGCCAGGTCACTTTGGCCAGCTCAATCTTAACTTCCCGCAAAAACTGAATCCAATTGCCAAAATATCTGTCAATCAGCCGCAAAATGGCTGACTGGCCGCCGGCCGGAGCCTTTTTAGCCGTCGCCGTCCGGTTCGGCCTTTTATCCTTTGCCCCTTCCGCGGCGACCGATCCTCTTCCCCCCATGGATGCCCCACGCTGGCCATCGGCCCGATTTTCACCGGCGGCTGCGCCGTTCTCCTCCTGTTGGGGTTTCCTCTTTTTTGCGACTGGTTTCTTCTTTTGTAAACGCGCCATTTAAGCTCCTAAAATATTGAAAGCTCAAAGTTGATCCTCGACCGCTCCGAACCGATGGGAGTTCAACCTTTGAGCTTACCCGTCGATATAGGGTGGCAGGCCAGGAGGGATTTGAACCCCCAACCACCGGATTTGGAGTCCGGCGCTCTGCCGTTAGAGCTACTGGCCTGCATGTCAAACTCTGCCAATCAAACGGGAAGAATTTTTAGAGTACCGAAAAATCCCGGGGCAACCGGATTACTTGGTTTCCCGGTGCAGGGTGTGTTTTTGACAGAACCTGCAGTACTTTTTAAATTCCAGCTTATCCGGCTTGGTACGCTTGTTCTTAGTCGTCGAGTAATTTCTTCGCTTACATTCATTGCAAGCGAGCGTGATATTAACTTTCACCGGTGACTCCCTGTGCTGTGCTATTCGATGATGTCACTGACGACGCCGGCGCCGACCGTCCGGCCACCTTCGCGGATCGCAAACCGAAGCTCTTTCTCCATCGCTATCGGCGTGATCAGCTCCGCCTTGATCTTTACGTTATCGCCCGGCATCACCATCTCAACGCCTTCCGGAAGCGTCAATACACCGGTCACGTCCGTCGTCCGGAAATAAAACTGCGGCCGATATCCGCTGAAAAACGGCGTGTGCCGACCGCCCTCATCCTTGCTCAATACGTAGACCTCGGCCTCAAACCGCGTGTGCGGCGTGATCGACTTCGGCGCGGCCACCACCTGGCCCCGCTCCACATCGTCGCGCTTGATACCGCGCAGCAAAAGCCCCACGTTATCGCCGGCCTGGCCTTGGTCCAAAATCTTTCTGAACATCTCAACGCCCGTGCAGGTCGTGTTGATCGTCTCGCCAAAGCCCACGATCTCCACTTTGTCGTTGACCTTGATAATCCCCCGCTCAACACGGCCCGTCACCACCGTGCCCCGGCCGGAAATGGAGAACACGTCCTCCACCGGCATCAGGAAGGGCTTGTCCACATCCCGCTCCGGCTCCGGAATAAAATCATCGATCGCATCCATAAGCTCCCAGATGCACTTGACCTCGTCCCCGTCCGGATTATCGCTCTCCAGGGCCTTTAATGCGCTGCCGCGGACAATCGGCGTGTCATCGCCCGGAAAATCGTATGAACTCAACAGCTCGCGAAGCTCAAGCTCCACCAGCTCAATCAATTCCTCGTCATCCACCATGTCGCACTTGTTCAAAAACACCACAATCTGCGGCACACCCACCTGACGCGCCAGCAATATGTGCTCCCGCGTCTGCGGCATCGGGCCGTCGTCTGCGCCGACCACCAGGATCGCCCCGTCCATCTGCGCGGCACCCGTGATCATGTTCTTGATATAGTCCGCGTGACCCGGACAGTCCACGTGCGCATAATGCCGGTTGTTCGTCTGGTACTCCACGTGCGCCGTGGCAATCGTGATCCCCCGCGCCTTCTCCTCAGGCGCCTTGTCAATCTTGTCAAATGCCACGTACTCCGCCATACCCTTTAATCCGCAGTGCTTCGTGATCGCTGCGGTCAGCGTCGTCTTGCCGTGGTCGATGTGGCCGATCGTCCCTACGTTCACATGCGGCTTTGTCCGCTCAAACTTCTTCTTTGACATCTTTACTTCCTCCCCGTTCTTTACGGCACCCTGTTATACTTCTAAAAAACGGTTTATTATCGTGTTTGTTTCACGCCTATCAAACGCCTTAAAACTTAAAGATGGAGCCCACGACCGGACTTGAACCGGTGGACCTCTTCCTTACCAAGGAAGCGCTCTACCGTCTGAGCTACGTGGGCTGACACCAAAACTATACAAAGAATTGGAGCGGGAGACGAGACTCGAACTCGCGACATCCAGCTTGGAAGGCTGAAGCTCTACCAACTGAGCTACTCCCGCCCGAAGTATCGCCTCTCTATTGAGAAAACGTCTCCATTTTCTGAATTCCAAGGATTCCCAGTGATGTAGTCCATTGATTTCGACGCCCGAAATCTCCTACATGCATCCGTTTATGTATGTGTGGTGGTGGGGGGAGGATTTGAACCTCCGAAGGCTGCGCCGGCAGATTTACAGTCTGCTCCCTTTGACCGCTCGGGAACCCCACCAAATTGTATGTTCTGGAGCCAGCGGAGGGATTCGAACCCCCGACCAACTGATTACAAATCAGTAGCTCTGCCGACTGAGCTACGCTGGCCTGTCATCAGTTAATCCATTAACGAGCAGGCATGCAACCCGCGCTCGTTGTCAATATCCGGCGAGTCGGACCATCCCCGCTCCATATCAACGGTCCGTATAACCGGAAATGAATTTAATTCCATAAGCTGCCCACCGCAACAATGGAATAAATCATCTTCATCTGAAGTGTAATTTGACTCTTATAAACTTGAAAAAAACGCTTGTCAATTTTTTTCTTTATATTTTTTCATTTTTTAGGCCGTCCGGCCATAGAGTTTCATCTATCCGGCCAATAGCAGTGTGTACCGATTTTAATCCCTTGACAGGCAAGGGATTTTCAAGTAGTCAGTGTCATTCAATGACGGTATATTCCCCTTAAATTTTGCAAAACTTAATTATATGACATATCCATTTCCAAGACGCAAGAAAAATTATAAAACACGCTGCCATAAGCAACCGACTTGAACGAGGCCCCTATGCCGCATTTAAAACACTATACCGCCGGCACCGCCAGGCTTTATCCTTTAATTACATTCTTGCTGCTATTCATGCTGGCCGGATGCACCAACTTTCCCATTCAGCCCAATCGCAGCGATTCATCTGACGGGCACACCGCCGTGAACCAACCCGCGAATGAGGCCTATAGCCCGGGGGCAGCCGCAGCCAGCCCCCACAGCGACATCCTGGAAGAGGATATTATGGCCTACGCAGATACGGAGTCTGGTGATTATTTGGATCCGATGCCGTCTAACGCGGAGCCATCTGATCAATCCGGAAATCAAACTCCCCCTGACTCCGGCGAGAAGGCGGCAGAAATACAGGCGGAAATCGATCAGGCGATGGATTATTATCAGGCATCCCAAGACTTCTGGCAGCAGGGGGAATTAGACAACGCCCTTCATGCGCTGGATCAGGCGTATGAACAAATCATCAGCGTTGACCCTGCCGATTTCCCCAAACTCATCCAGCAGAAGGATGACCTGCGGTACATGATTTCCAAGCGGATACTGGAAATCTATGCCTCCCGGCACACAACGGCCGTCGGCAATCACAATGCCATCCCCCATGAGATGAATGAACATATCAAAAAACGGGTCGAGTATTTTACCCAGGGCAGAGGCCGCCGTTTTTTTATTGAATCATACAAACGCTCCGGCAGGTACCGGCCCTATATTTTAAATGCCCTGAAAAACGCCGGAATGCCGGAGGAACTCTCCTGGCTGCCGCTTATCGAGAGCGGATTCAAGGTTAAAGCCCTTTCTGATGCGCGGGCGCTGGGCCTATGGCAGTTTATTTCATCGACCGGATACAAGTTCGGGCTGAAACGGAATCAGTATATTGACGAACGTATGGATCCGTATAAGTCCACCCATGCCGCCATTGCGTACCTCAAGGAGCTTCACGGCATTTTCGGCGACTGGACAACCTGTCTGGCCGGTTATAACTGCGGTGAACACCGGGTGCTTCGCACGATCAGAAACCAGAATGTCAACTATTTGGATAACTTCTGGGATCTATATCGCCTGCTGCCCCGGGAAACCGCCCAGTATGTTCCAAAATTCATGGCAGCCCTTCACATCCTGGACAATCTGGAAAAATACAATATGGCCGGCATTGAGGTGTATCCACCGGTTCAGTATGAAACGGTCAGTATTGAAAAGCAGGTCTACTTAAAGGATGTTGCCGAAGCCATTGGCATCAAAAAAGATGTGCTGCTCGATCTCAACCCGGAATTAAGATATAAACTGCTCCCAGAGGAAGCATATGAATTGAAAATTCCGCCGGGCAAGAAAGATGTCCTGATAGCCAAGCTCGAGCATATTCCGGAATTTACCCAGACCACCCCTGGCATCGTATATCACCGCGTCCGTCCCGGCGAAACGCTCTCCACCATCGCCAGCCGATACCATACATCAGTGAGCCAGATTGCCTTTTATAACAATATCCGCCGCACCAACTATATTGTTGCCGGCAAAATTTTAAAAATCCCGCAATCCAGCAAACTCGGCACCGGCAGTGCCGAGGCCACACCCAAAATTATTACCTATAAAGTCCGGCGCGGCGATTCCTTATGGACCCTGGCCAAACGCTACAGCACCACCACCAAAAAAATTCAGGAACTGAACCAGCTGAAAAGCGTCCACCTGAGTATCGGCCAGGTACTAAAAATCCCGGCCGGCTACCAATACAGCATGGATGTCTACCAGGTAAAATCCGGCGATACGCCATTTAAAATTGCCAAACGGCATAATATGGATCTGGATTATTTATTGAAGGTCAACAATCTGACCCAAAAAAGCACCATCTATCCAGGCCAGAACCTCTTTGTCAAATAGCCCCCGTAGCTCAGTGGATAGAGCAATGGATTCCTAATCCATGTGCCGCAAGTTCGATCCTTGCCGGGGGCACCACTGAAATGTAGAAAAACAATAAGTTATCAAAAATCACCGATTGAGCCATAAATCCCGAAATGGGCATTTTTGGCTCTTTTTTTGTCGATAAGGGTTCATATAGGGTTAATATTTTGCTATTACATTTATTAACTGATTGGAGAAAAAAATATCAAGGCTGTAACGATAACAAGGGATATGATGGCTTTGAGTGTCTTAATAAAACAACGTGCCAAAATATTATGGAACTAAAACGATTTAAAATTTTTAACTTATTGTTGTTTTCATTCCTTTTATTTTCTGTTTCAGAGGCCCTTAGTCAGCAGAATGAAAAATGGAAGGTAGTCTTCACAAATGTGGAGGGGAAAAATATCCCACTGATATGTGAAGTCGCAGATACTTTCGATAAACGGAGTCGCGGCCTTATGTACCGCGATAAGCTTGGCGATGATAAAGGCATGATATTTGTTTATAGCAACTCATCATATCTCAAGTTTTGGATGAAAAATACAAAGATACCTCTTAGCATAGCTTTTATTGATGATAGTGGCTATATTACCGGCTTAAGGGAAATGCAGCCAAATAGCCTTGAAATCATTGCTTCTTCCCAAAAGGTCAAATATGCTGTTGAAGCCAATCAGGGATGGTTTGAAAAAAATTATATTAAATCGGGGGCAAATGTAAGATTTTTTAAGCCATAATTTTTATCGGGTCTGCGTTAATATTAAGGCCATCTCACTGTCTTTTTGACATTCATTAACCTCTTAAAATCCTTCAGCATAACTGAAACTTGATAGCCGCAATTTGCATATTTTAAAGCCCGGTTAATCTTACAAGTCAATTATTACGTATCGGAAATCTCGGTGCTTTAAAATAGCATTAGCATCAAAGTGTTTCAGAAATGGTCACTTTGATATCTTTCCCCTATCCGCTTACTACTATAAAAGAACCTGATTATTTACATTACTTTGCAATTTTTTTATAAAAGTGATCTTATATTTGAGTAACATACCATTGTTGAGGTGAGGCCAAGGCCGCTTTCCCCGGCCAAAGAATGGGCCTGTATGGGACAGATGCCGTGGTAACGGCATCCAGTGCATATTGGCATTTCGTTACGCCCCCGCACCCTGTACATCAATAGGATAGGGCTGATTTAAAATTCCTGGACAGGAGGACTTTTATACCGCGTTATGATTTCCTCTACGGCATGTCTGGCAGCCGGTTTCGTCCTGCTCTGGAATTCGGGTTTCATCGGTGCGGAATATGGCCTGCCGTTTACCGGACCGTTTACCCTTCTGTTCTGGCGTTATTGGGCGCTGACGGGCATTCTTCTAATTTACCTGATGCTAAGCGGCCGGCTGCGTTGGCCGGGCTTTTACGATGCGTCCCTTGCATTACTTGTCGGGTTCCTGGCCCATGGCGTATGGTTGGGCTGCGTGCTCTTCTCATTGCAACAGGGTGTTCCCGCGGGCATTGTTGCCCTTGTCGTGGCTCTCCAGCCGATGCTCACGGGTGCCTTGTCCGGTCCCGTTGTGGGGGAACATACGCCCCTTACCCGCTGGTTCGGATTGCTGGTCGGATTTTGCGGGGTTATTGTCGCCGTGGGCGCCCGGATCAATCTGAACGATGCCGGATCCGTTTTTGGTTACTTTATTCCGTTCGGGTCCGTGATCGGCATAACGGCGGCAAGTCTGCTTCAAAGGTACATAGAGGTGCACGGCCGCGCCCATCGCCTTCCTGTGGATATCTCGCTTTTTTACCAGAGTCTGGCTACCGCTTTGGCAGCAACCATCCCCGCAATAGCTCTTGAGAGCCTATCGACCCGCTGGGAACCGGCGTTCATAAGTACTATGCTGTGGCTCATTCTCGGCGTTTCCCTGGCAGCTTATGCCTTGATGTGGTTGCTGCTTTCGCGGCTCGATGCCACTCGTGTGGCAAGCCTTTTTTATTTGGGGCCACCGGTAACCATGATAATGGCATGGGCTGCATTCGGCGATACGCTTCAGTCAACAGACGTTATCGGCCTGATTATAGTGGCAGGAGGCGTGGGAGTGGTGCAGCGGCGATAATTGTTTGAAGTATCCAAGGATTGCCTTGGTTTTTATAGACTATCCGGCGAGTTTTTTGCTATGAAAAGCCAATGCAGATATTTATAGCATACTTACAGAAAACGGCGGCTGCGCTCTTTGCTCTGCTGCTTGCCGGAATCACCTACCTGGCGCTGACCCCGATTACCCATGAGGTATCCACCCTGTGCTGGGATAAGCTGAATCATCTGGGGGCCTATCTGTGCCTGGGCATTCTTGTAGATCTCGGGTTTTTGACCGGCTCCCGCATGGGTTGGAAGCTTTGCCTATTGCTTCTGTACTCGGTTCTTATCGAATCAGCCCAGCATTTTATCCCCAACCGGCAGTTTTCCGGCTTTGATGTGTTTGCCAATGTATTGGGGCTGATGATTGCCTATGGAATTTTACGGATGCTTCAAAAAACCGCCGCCTGCCAATCTTTGCGGTAAAACTCCGGTACTGCGGCGGCGGTATAATTCCCTTATTGCGAAGCCATCACGCCTTGCTCAGGGCAATGAGTCGATAAACCAGCATGCCGGCCAGCCAGGCCGCATCCTCCGGTGACAAATAGCTGCCGGCGGTCTCATCAAACAGGATATTGGATTCCGGCTCAAACTCGTCATCGCCTTCCCATAGGATCAGCTGCAGCGGCACCTTGGGAAGCACCCGGAACTCATAGCCGACATCCCCGTTATCAATGGCCCGGCCGCCAATTTTGTCCGCTGCCGGCGGCAGACCGGCGGTATCCTGGCCAAACACTTTTTTCAGCGGATCAATGGCGCGTTTGACAAAGGAGCTGTAATAGAATGCCGCGCCCGGTATTTCCCGGTACGCGATCCATCTGCCGGAAACCGGTTTCTTCTCCATCGCATTCATATAATGTAGAATAAGCACCTGCTCCTGGATGGGGACTTCCGTATCCGCATCGTTTTCATCCATAAACTCAAAATCCGGAAAACTGACCCGGTACGTCCGGGTTAAAAACGGAATCCGAAAACCCTCATCTGTTACCTCGAATTCCGTACATGCCGCAATTTCATCGACTGCATAGGTTGAGAGGCTTTTGACTGCGATTTTTTTGGCATTAAAATAATCATCCACCCGTGCCATTTATCCATCTCCCATAAAAAAAGCCCCACCCTGCAAACAGAGGGTGAGGCTTTGCATATATATTCGTCTTTCTGTTTTACAGTTCCAACCAGGAGTCCGAGTAAAGGGTCCGGCCCAAAATAACGTCAACGGTTTTGACATAATCGGCCATTTCCTTGTCAAGCTCACTGGGTGCCGGTGCTTCGCCGTCCATTGCCTTGTAGATCATCTCAACGATATCTTCGCGATTGCCTTTGGCAATCGCGGTCAGTTTGTCATCGCGGGGGTCAGAAATCACCGAGTACATCCCTGAGCGCTGCAGCATCACCATATAGGTCTGATTTAAAATCGGCCGCAGGTGCGCCGGGGGACCGTTTGAAATATTGGACAGCCCGCAGGTGCTCTTGGCGCCGGGGGCGATATCCTGCAGCATATCATAGAAATTCTTCAGCGCAACGACCTGATCCTGCTGGATATTGACCGGGGTGACGATGCCGTCCACCCAAATCTTCTCATTCGGGACCCCTGCCTCGTTGGCGAAATAGAGCAACTCCACGCACAGGGCCGCCCGTTCGTTCTCATCCCGCGGAAGTCCCTCCGGTCCCCACAGCAAAGCGATAAAATCCGCATTATACTCTGCCGCAATCGGCACCATCTTTTCATACCGTTCGGGCCGGCACATGATGGAATTAATCAGCGGCGGCTGGGGGGTTTCCTTGTAAACCTTAAGCCCGGCTTCAATGGCGTCGATATTGGATGTATCCAGCGCCAGCGGAATATCCGAAACCACTTCCTGAACGGTCTGGACGACCCACGGCATCAGCTCCACGCCGTCTTTTTTGGCCGGACCCAAATTGATATCGATATAATCCATGCCCTTTTCTTTCTGAAACAGGGCCTCTTCCTGTATGGGCTTTGGATCGCGCGCCTTAAGGGCAGCACCAATCGTCTTGCCCATGACGTTTAGACTCTCTCCGATTAGAATCATAAACCAACCTCCATTTGTCGTTTAAAAAGTTATAACCGGTTACGGCAGTCGGCCGGGTGTCATTCCGTAACCGCTATAACCGCCCCTTTCAGGTTTTATCTGTTTTTGAGAAACGCCGGAATATGGGCTGCTTCCCGAGGGCCGACAGTCACGGTCCAGCCGGGCAGCTCCTCTTCCATCTCGCCCACGATGGCCGCCGCATAACCCGGAATAATCACCTCCTGTTGTTTGACCTTGTCCTTGATGCCGGATTTGTTGATGAACATACCCACATCATCACCGGCAAACTTGCCGGCCGCCCAGGCGGTCAATACGGAGAGCCCTTCCGTGTCTTTGACCAGCAGCCAGGTCGACACTTTGCTGCCTTCGATTTCACCGGAGACCACAAAATAGGTAAGGGCAAAGTTGGTGGTAATCATGACCGGTGAGTTTTCATCCGGTTTGCCGATTTCATAAATGCCCTCTTCCATGGTCATGGGCCGCTGCGGATCGGTGTAGATGTTTAAACGCTCCAAGAGCAGCGGAAACAGCGCTTCCGACGTGAAATCTGAAAGCACGGTGATCGCGCCGTATTTGGCGATAAACATGCCGGCGATCAACGTCTCCATCTCCAGGTTGGATGCCATTTCACAGGGGAAGGTAATGGTAGGAAAACCCAGGGAGCGGTTGCCCGCTTTCAGGGCTGCGCGGCGAATGGCCACCTGGTCCTGGAAAGCCTGTTTGACTTCCCGGGAACCGGAATCAATGACCAGGCGTTTGAGCCCCATGCCGAGCAGTTTATCAGTCAAAGGAGTCAGATTCTCCACAGAATCCGCCTTTACGGCCAGCGGCAGGTCGTTTTCCTTGGCCAGGTTTCCGAAATCATCCACGGTCTTATCGGTTGCCGCATAAATCAAGGGCGCCTTAAAAGCCGTGGCCTCCACGCCAGCCTTCATCACATCCGTATTTTCCGACATTAGAATGAGGTTGAACTCAGAGGTCTCGGCAATGGTCTTCGCCACCTTGGCAAATGCATCCTTATCCCCGTTGACATCCTCAACCGCCACCAGTTCCGGTCGCATGTTGAAACCGACGCGCTCAAACTGCAAGGCATTCCAAGTAGTTAGTTTTTTCTTCAGCTCATCATCCGAAATATCGGAGCCGACTTTGGCAGAAATCGCTGTCTGGTTGTAAAAGGTTTTTTCATGCCGATACAATACGGTTTCCCCGCCAATGGTACGCTTGCGTACGCCCTTACCGATCTGCACCGGCAGGATGGGAGGAGCCGAGGCTTCGGCCAATTGTTCCCGCGCTTCATCCGAGACATAGGGGCAGGCGTCAAGTTCCGCCTTGCCGGAAGCCAGCTGCATGGCAAAGGCAAGGCAGGTCGGGAACCCGCACTCCTTGCAGTTGGTCTGCGGAAGAAGCTTGAATATTTGAATACCGGTTAATGCCATTTTTATCTCCTTATATCTTCAATCAAATTCAGTCTTCACCAACGCATTCAATTTAGTATAAGCGGGATAGAAGGACCCCCCGTTATCCCGCTTATACTGATTGCTCCGATTAACCAACAATCGAGTCGAGTTTCATTGCCGGATGACCTTTTTCCTGCAGGAAGGGCAGAACTTCTTCTTCCGTTGTGCCAACAGTCTCATCGGCAATTTTGTCGTAAAGATCCGGAACGCCCAGCTCTTCGGCCCGTGAATCAATTTTATCTTTGAGCTCTTCCTTGAGCATCTTGGGCATCCAGACGATCCGCATCAGTCCGCCTTCATCCATATCCTTCGGGCCGTCGCCGCGGATGAATTTCCGCTGGATGGTATTGAACTTGGAGTGCCCCACGAAACCCGGGGTGGTAGCGCCGCCGCCCATGACACCGGCCAGGGTGGTAAACTTCATGCCGCAGGGGGTCTCGCCGCTATATTCCCGGTTGACCGTCATAACACCGTTGCAACTCGGCAATACGGCGGCAATAGCCTCGCAGCAGCCGCAGGTGGTCATGGGATCATGCACGATGGAGTAGAAGTTGTAATGATCCACCGCACCGCGGGAGGCCTTGTAAACGAATTCATTAACGCCTTTCCACTGGCCGAGCCGCGCGTCAATGACCTCACCCTTCTGAATTGGCTGGTTGGGGCCGGTGGGGTTAATTTCATAGGAGGCCCGGCAGTCCATCCAGTTGTATGCGCCGCAAAGGCCGGTCCGTTCGGGGCTGACCGAGCAGACGTGGTTGGGGGCAAAAGACTGGCAGAGGGTGCAGGAGTAATAAGTTTCCACATCCTCGTCCTTCATATTCTCAACCCGCTCATCGCGCTGCTTGTATTCGGCCCGGGCGCGCTCGGTGAGCTTTTCCACATCCTCTTTTTTGGTGTAGAGGGTGATCTGGACTTTGTCCAGCACCTTGCCGAAATCCTGGTGCATCTTTGCATGCAGCACCACACCGATATCCTTTAGGGTAAAGCCTTTCTCAATGGCTGCCTTGCTCACGCGGACCCATGAGATATCTCGCTGGCCGATGTGCATAACCCCCTGGATATAGTTGACCAAATGGTGAATCTGACGTTCCAGAATCGGTTCAAAGTCGGCCTGAAATTCCCGGCCGGCGATCTGAACGTAAATGCCCAGCGGCAGGGTGTCGCCTTCCTTGATGTCGGTGACATCCTTGCCGACAACTTCGACCTTGCCGTCTTCGATCTCCTTCATATCCGCCATTTTGGCCAGTTCGGTGCACTGGGTCTTACCGCCGCCCATCTGGGAGTGCAGGTCTTTGCCGCGGACCCGCTCGCCCTCATAGGCCGGGCCAAAGGCACAAGGGATGTCGATTTCAGACACCTGGACTTTCAGGCCGCGAACTTCAACGGATCGCTGCACGATTTCATCGTGCGGCACGTT